>NZ_JAKRFW010000043.1:0-48761 GCF_022347905.1 Pseudoalteromonas sp. Of11M-6
TTCTCATTTAGAACAACTAAATAGCAAAATTTTTGCCTTGCTACTAAAGCTATTTCCCCGCTTCAAGATAGATCATTTACTTAATACAACTGGTATAATTTGTGAACAACCTTTATTTCATAATAGGGAACTATGGAACATTATATCTCAACGTTCATTTTTTTCTTTGCGGTCATCGACCCCATTGGCACCATTCCAGTATTTATCGCAACCACTACTGGCTTTGATATTGCGACGAAACGAAAAATAGCGGTAAAAGCTACACTGGTTGCAGCAATTGTGTTGCTGTTTTTTATTATTGCGGGCGAAATCATTTTAAACGCGATTGGTATTCCCCTACCTGCATTCGCGATTGCCGGAGGCATCGTACTGTTCATCTTTGCCATGACAATGATTTTTGGCGAGGGTAAGCCAAGTGAAGAGATTAAGTTAGACAGTAAAGCATCCGATACCGCTATTTTCCCTTTAGCAATGCCTTCTATCGCAAGCCCAGGGGCAATGCTAGCAGCCGTTTTGCTTACTAAAAACAGCGAAAACAATGTATTTGAACAACTCCAAACGTCGATTATTATGCTCAGCGTATTGGCTATCGTGTTGATATTTCTACTGGTTGCGACAAAAATTCACCAATGGATTGGTGATAGTGGCGCAAGTATCGTCAGCCGAGTAATGGGACTTATTTTAGCTTCAGTTGCAGTATCTAGTGTATTGGCGGGTATTAAAGAATATTTTATGTTGTAATAGAGAGTAACGAGAGGGTTAGCCCTCTCTTTCAACGCCAGCTCTCTTGCAATGTCATTGTTTCAAAATAAATTTCTTCACCGCTTTATTGTGTTCAGTCAGTGTTTTCGAAAAGTGGTGTCCACCATCTCCTGACGCAACAAAGTACAAGTATTCGGTTGTTGCTGGATTAAGTGCCGCATGGATCGCAGCACGAGACGGCATTGCAATGGGTGTCGGTGGCAAACCATCAATCCGATAGGTGTTATATGGTGTCTTTTCACGGATATCTTCACGTTTAATATCACCATCAAACTGCTCACCGATACCATAGATAATGGTTGGATCTGTCTGTAAACGCATGCCCTTACGCAAACGATTGATAAAAACGGAGGCAACTTTATCTCGTTCTGCGACTACACCCGTTTCTTTCTCAATAATCGAAGCCAAGATCAAGGCTTCATAAGGCGTGTTTAAAGGAAGATCTGGCATTCTATTTTGCCACTCTTCTTCAAGCACACTCTGCATTTTGGTATGGGCACGTTTAAGTAAGCGCTGTGCTGAATCATTTCCATGATAGTGGTAGGTGTCGGGGTACAACCACCCTTCAGCTGAACTTTGCGATATATTCAGTTGTGCTGTCAGCTTATCAATGTCTTGCGTTAAGTAGGGGGCGCTGAGGAGCTTGTCTTTGACTTCCCAAATGGGCATCCCTTCAATGATTGTAAAGCTAAAGTTGTGTTGCTCCCCGCGACTAATTTTGCTGATGGCATCTAGTACAGTTAGCCCTTTAAGATCGTAAAAGCCCGCTTGTAACGCGAATAACTTAGGCTCTAACTTACTATAAAGTTGATAAGGAAAGCAGTTAGATAACGCCCCGCTACGCTGCCATAGATGACATAGCTGATTGAATGTTTGCCCAGCCTTTATCTCAACTAATGGCTCAGAGATATTAAGTGGTTCAAATTTAACCTTATTTATTTGCTGAGATAACCACCATGACGCTGCTGCTATCAAAAATGCGACTATGATGAACAGTTTTTTCATTTATATTATTTCCCTAAAAATCGCCTTTTCAATTCATGTAAGTCGGCGATATCGAAATGTTTATTCTCAATTCTTACTACAGGTACCAACTGCATTAAACTATTACAAATAAATACACCATCAGCCGCTTGTAACTCGTCAAAAGCAATATTTTTGACCCTAATATCGTGTTTACTTTCAAGTGCGGTTAAAAACACGCCTTTAATGCCTGAGCCACTAAGTTCTGGTGTATACAGCCTGTTGTCTTTAATCATGATGATATTTGCCGCTGACGCTTCAATCACCCTATCATTGATGTCCGTCACAATGACATCGTCACAAACCAATGTCTGAGCATCTTGTTTAATAAGTACTTGTTCTAACCGATTCAGTGTCTTTAATCCAGCGAGTAACGGCTGAATACCCAGTTTAACCCGGCTTAATGCGACTTCAATCCCACTCTGCTGCCAAGTTGTATAGTGTGAAGGAAAAGGTAATATCTGAATACTCACACTCAGCTTAGGCGTCTCAGGAGCTTGATAACCACGGCCCCCTTCCCCTCGAGTGATAAGGAGCTTTAGCACCGCTTCCCTTTTATCTTTAACTTGCTCTTGAACCAAAGACTCGATTTCGCCTAGTCGTAACTCAGGAAAGCCCAAGCGCTGCTGACATTCCACCAGTCGGTTTCTATGAAGTGGCCACAAATCAACATTTCCATCACGGACTAACGCGGTGGTAAAAAAGCCATCGCCATAGGCCAATCCTCTGTCAGTGTTAGAAAAAAGCTGTTGATTATCCACATCACTTTCCTTTTTAAGGGTATCAAAAACATAAAAAAACTCGGCAATGCCGAGCTTTTTTATCATAACCTACTTTGCTATCAAATTACTAAGGCTGATCTACACCTTTTTAAATAGCAACGAACCGTTTGTTCCACCGAAACCAAACGAGTTACACAAAGTGTACTCTAGTTTCGCATCACGGGCAGTATGAGGCACATAATCTAAATCACAGCCTTCATCTGGGTTATCCAAGTTAATGGTCGGCGTTACTTTTTGGTCTTGCAGCGCAAGAATCGAAATAATTGATTCAACTGAGCCCGCAGCACCAAGTAAGTGACCCATCATTGATTTAGACGAGCTCACCATCACATTTTTTGCCGCAGAACCAAATACCGACTTAACAGCATGCGTCTCTGCAACGTCACCCGCTGGAGTAGAAGTGCCGTGTGCGTTGATATAGCCAACCTGCTCTGCATTGATCCCTGCATCATTCAATGCATTAACCATGGCCTGTGCAGCACCTGCACCGTCTTCTGGTGGTGATGTCATGTGATATGCATCGCCACTCATACCAAAGCCAACCAGTTCAGCATAGATCTTCGCACCACGAGCTTTCGCATGCTCATATTCTTCCAGTACGATCACACCGGCTCCATCAGCTAGCACAAAACCATCACGGTCTTTATCCCAAGGGCGAGAAGCCGCTTGCGGATCATCGTTACGCGTAGAAAGCGCACGAGCCGCGCTAAAACCACCCATACCAATTGGGGTTGACGCTTTTTCAGCACCGCCTGCTACCATCGCATCCGCGTCGCCGTACGCAATCATACGTGCCGCATGGCCAATATTATGAAGGCCAGTTGTACATGCAGTCACAATCGAAATATTTGGACCTCTCAAGCCATGCATGATGGACAAGTGGCCAGAGATCATATTGATAATGGTAGACGGAACGTAAAACGGAGAAAGCTTGCGTGGACCGCTATTTAATAGCTTAACGTGGTTTTCTTCAATAAGCGTCAAGCCACCGATACCAGAGCCGATGGCCACACCAACTCTAGCGGCATTCTCTTCGTTAACTTCAAGACCTGAGTCTTTTAAAGCCTGTACACCTGCAGCGATACCATACTGGATGAAGACATCCATTTTTTTAGCATCTTTAGGGGAAATGTACTCAGTGACATCAAAGTCGTTCACTAAACCAGCAAACTTAGTCCCGAAACCTTCTGTGTCAAAATGCGTGATATTGCGAATGCCACTACGGCCTTCTAATAAGCCCTGCCAGGTAGATGCAACATCATTACCCAGCGGCGTCAACATACCTAAGCCAGTTACTACGACTCGACGTTTAGCCACGGTGTCCTCCAAAAAGGGATTATTATAATAATTGGGGGGTCTAGAAAGAGTTAGGGCAGCGAGTGCTGCCCTAATAGAAAAGCTAGTTACTCAGCGTGAGCAGTAACGTAGTCGATAGCTGCCTGAACAGTAGTGATTTTCTCAGCTTCTTCATCAGGGATCTCTGTATCGAACTCTTCTTCTAGCGCCATTACAAGCTCAACAGTGTCTAGAGAGTCAGCACCTAAATCATCAACGAAAGACGCTTCTGATTTAACTTCTTCTTCTTTAACACCTAGTTGTTCAACAATAATTTTCTTTACGCGTTCTTGGATGTCGCTCATTCTTCTTTCCTTTATTTAAACGCTACTGCGTTAATTTTCAGATTGCGGCGCAGTTTACGACGCATCATTCTGGGATTCAAGGATTGACCCGTACTTTTTTTTCTGGTCAAACCTGTTACAAAGCTTTGGATCTTTTTATCGCCTATTTTCGCGACGATTTCAAGTACGTTGTCGACAAGATCACAAAAATTTCAATTGATTTGTGATCTTAGCGGGTTAAACCATGTACATCGCACCATTTACGTGCAAAGTTTCACCAGAAACATACGCTGCCGCATCTGATGCTAAATAAATCACAGCCGCTGCGATTTCTTCTGGCTGACCTAAACGACCTGCTGGTACATTCGCCAAAGTCGCTGCCTTTTGCTCATCAGTTAGCTCATCCGTCATATCTGTCTGAATGAAGCCCGGTGCTACAGTATTTACCGTAATACCACGAGATGCAACCTCACGTGCCAATGATTTTGTAAAACCAATTACACCAGCTTTTGCAGCAGCATAGTTAGCTTGACCCGCATTACCCATAGTGCCCACTACTGAACCAATGTTAATGATACGGCCATTTTTCTTCTTCATCATTGGGCGAAGTACCGCTTTTGATAAGCGGAAAATAGATGACAAGTTAGTATCGATGATATCATCCCACTCTTGATCTTTCATGCGCATCAGCAAGTTATCACGAGTGATACCAGCATTGTTTACCAGCACATCGATATCACCTAAGTCTGCTTTGATTGCATCCAAAGTTGCTGAGATTGAGTCGGCATTTGTCACGTTTAGCGCATAACCTTTACCATTTTCGCCTAGATACTCAGAGATACGCTCTGCTCCAGACTCACTCGTTGCAGTACCCGCAACTTTTGCACCTTGTGCCACTAAGGCGTTAGCGATTGCTTTACCAATACCTCGGCTAGCACCCGTTACTAGTACTACTTTTCCTTCTAAAGAAAATAAATTACTCATAATACTCTCGTTATTATTCTGCTGCTGCAATGGCAGCTAAATCATTTACCGACACGCACGACACTGAGCGGTCGATGCGTTTGACAAGACCCGAAATCACTTTACCAGGGCCGAACTCAAAAGTTGTTGTAACACCTTCTTTTGCAACCGCTTGTACAGTTTCAGTCCATCTTACTGGACTATAAAGCTGGCGAATAAGCGCATCTTTTATTGCTGCAGCATCTTTTGCAACAGCAACGTCAACATTGTTAATCACGTCAAACTTTGGCTCTGAAAAAGCGAGTATCTCAAGATCTTTAGCTAATTTATCAGCTGCTGGTTTCATTAATGCGCAATGAGATGGAACGCTAACGGCAAGTGGTAATGCGCGTTTAGCTCCTGCTTCTTTACACGCTTCAGAGGCTCGATTTACTGCTTCAACATGACCCGCAATCACCACTTGACCTGGTGAGTTGTAGTTTACCGGCGAAACAACATCCCCCTGTGCAGATTCGGCACACACCTTAGCAATCACGTCATCATCTAAACCAATAATTGCCGCCATTGAACCCGTACCAGCAGGAACTGCTTCTTGCATGTATAAACCACGTTTTTCAACTAACTTAACGGCATCTGCAAGGGTTAATACTTCTGCACATACTAATGCAGAGTATTCGCCTAGACTATGGCCTGCTAACGTCAGTTCATCTTCAACACCTTTCTCTTGCCACGCTCTAAAGATAGCGACACTTGCGGTCAATAATGCTGGTTGAGTACGGTGCGTTTGGTTTAATTCTTCTTCAGGACCATTTAGCACAAGTTCGGCTAAATCGTAGCCTAGTGCTTCTGACGCTTCAGCGAACGTCGCTTTAACGATGTCAGAAGATGCTAATAATTCAGATAACATGCCCACGCTTTGTGAGCCCTGCCCTGGGAAAAATAATGCGATTTTTTGTGACATATTGTGCTCTTATTTTCTCTGTTGTCGCCACGTCCTCATGTCACTTAGAAGTGTTAGGGATGCGGACCTGACGGTTGTTTTTCTGTGTCGACCTGAGCAAACACCGTTTGGATCTTTTCAGGGATCTTACGTTGTACTTCTTGCGCAGCTTCTTCAATCGCGGCTAAAAATGCCTTAGTTGTGGCATTTCCGTGACTTTTCACAACAATACCGCGCAATCCTACCAGACTTGCACCGTTATACTGGTCGGGGTTCACCCTTCTATACAATTTTTTTATAACGGGTCGAAGTAAAAAGGCCAACGCTTTATAAAAAAAGTGCTTTTTTAACGCTTTGCTAAACTTATGCATGATGAGTTTGGCAATCCCTTCACAGGTTTTCAAGGCAACGTTGCCGACAAATCCCTCACACACAATAACATCGGCTTTGCCAGAGAACATATCGCTCCCCTCACAATAGCCTTGATAATTAATAACAGATGAGGATTTCATTAATTTTGCAGCTTGCTTGATACCATCATGACCTTTGATTTCTTCAGAGCCAATGTTTAGCAAGCACACTTTAGGTGAAGGAATATTTAATGCCTCTCCAGCCACGATTGAGCCCATAATACCAAACTGATAGAGGGTCTCAGGGTCACAATGCACATTCGCACCAAGATCAAGCAGATAAACGGGCTGTTTTTTCTCTGTTGGAACGGCTGAAATTAACGCGGGACGCTTGATGCCAGGCAACATTTTTAGCACATAGTGGGCCATAAAAAAGAGCGCACCTGTATTGCCTGAACTTACACATGCCTGCGCTTCGCCAGATTTCACCAAATCAAGCGCAATACGCATTGAAGACTGCTTTTTATTTCTAAGTGCAGAGGCAGGTTCACAACCGTTAGTGACGACTTCTTTACAGTGTTTAATTTTGAGTCTTGGATGATCCAGCATATTTGCTTTAGTCAAAGCACTTTCAATAACTTGCTGATTACCACAGAGGATTAGATTTAAATTTGGGTGCTTAAGCACAGCAGCGATGGCTGCGGGGATAGATGAACGGGGGCCGTAATCGCCCCCCATCATATCTAACGCAATGGTTAGATCAGTCAGCATAAAGTAATCTCTTACTTAGAAATTACTTTAACGCCTTTGTAGTAACCGTCAGCAGTCACGTGGTGACGACGATGAGTCTCGCCAGAAACCTGATCTACAGTTAGAGCTGGTCCACTGATCGCATCGTGTGAACGACGCATACCACGACGTGCGCGTGACTTCTTGCTTTTTTGTACCGCCATTAGCCTTCTCCTAAGAATCTTTCTTAAGTTGTTTCAAAATTTCAAATGGATTTGGTTTGCTATCTTCTGCTTCAATTTCACCAAAGCTCTTTGGCTTATCAGAATAAGAGCATAGTGCTTCATCATGCGTCGGGACTATCGGAATCGCGAGTAGCAGTTCATCTTCGACGATTTGTCTTAGATTAACTTCACCCTCTTCATCCAGTTCCAACACATCATAACGCTCGGGAAGATCATCCGACTCTGCACCTAATCCGACTGGCGAATACGCAAAGTCTTGTTCCAAATCCAACCCTAATTCATCATTACAACGCTGACATACAACAGTTAGATGGGCTCGGACTTTGCCTTGCACAACAACCAAACCTTGTTCGTCGATGTTGAAATGAATGTCTACCACTATTTCACTATTTTGATCACGCACAACTTGCTGCAATCGAGAAAGTTCTTCAAGCATTACAACACCGTCATAAGATGCTCGACGTTGCGCTGCTCTGCATGGATCAATAGTGATGGGAATTTTCACCTTTTGCATAGGGGCTGCATCATATAGATAGTTACTGTGTTAGTCAAAGTAAAAATACACTTTCCCTTTGTTTTTCGCGTTATTGCGCATTATCCTGTTGGCAATGTTGTCACAAAGATAAAAATCTCATGAAAACGCCCCTTATTCTAGCCTCAAGTTCGCCATTTAGGCAGTCAATTTTGAAAAAATTAATGCTTCCTTTTGCATCTTTTTCACCGGATGTAGATGAGCAAACACTCGAAGGTGAATCAGCGCAGCAACTTGTTGCACGGTTGAGCGAATCAAAAGCCAAAGCAGCAATAGCAAAATATCAACAAGGTGTGGTGATTGGTTCAGACCAAGTCGCGCTGTTCAACGGTGAGATCCTAGGAAAGCCGCATAATAAAGAGAACGCGATTAAGCAACTAAGCCTATTTAGTAATAATCGCGTGACTTTTTTGACTGGTTTAACCGTTTTCGACATTGAAAGCGGCAAAACGGTCACTGAAGTAGTACCGTTCTACGTTTACTTTCGCCAACTTACCCAAGCCCAGATCAGTAACTATTGTGATGCGGAAACACCTTACAACTGCGCTGGAAGCTTTAAAAGCGAAGGATTAGGGATCTGTCTGTTTGATAAACTTGAAGGAGAAGACCCCAATACCCTGATTGGCCTTCCCCTTATTCAACTCACTAAAACACTGCTCACGTTTGGTATTGATGTGCTCGCCGAGCAATCAGGCCAACAATAGCTTAGACAAGTCTTGATAGTTATCGCAAATATAAGCAGCCGATGTTTGCGATAACTGCTCTTTTGTTGCAACTCCCATAGTGACACCGATCGCGTCAATGCCTGCATTCTTCGCTAAATTCATATCAATTATCGTATCGCCTATCATGACAGCCTCTGTAGCTTCCACATTTAGTTCAGCCAAAATCTGAAGCAACATATCGGGATGCGGTTTAGACTCCGCCTCACATGCTGTCCGTGTCGTAACGAAAACATCACTCAACCCGCTTTCTGTCATCAGACGGTCAAGCCCGACTCGGCTTTTTCCTGTTGCAACCGCAACTTTGACTCCATTGCCATGTAATTGCTTTAAAAGTGTTTCAGCGCCTTCAAATAGAGGCGCTGGAGTTTTATCTTGATGTTTATAGATATACTTATAAGCCGCTATTAAAGACGCTAATTTGTCTTCATGATTTGGAAAAAGTGTCAGTATCGCTTTATCGAGAGACAGGCCGATAATACTTTTCGCCGCTTCGTTACTGACGGGTGCAATTCCACAAGATTCAGCAGCTTGATGAATGGTGTTTACGATTTTTGGCACAGAGTCCATGACGGTGCCATCCCAATCGAAAATTACACACTTATAACGCATGTTACTTCCTTAATTTAACTAAGCATGCTTCCAAAGCCCCATCCAATGGCGCCTCTACATGGTGTGTCGTTTCTGTTTTTGGGTGCATAAATCTGAGTTCTTTGGCATGCAAAAACAGCCTATTTAATCCCACTTCACGCATTTTGGCATCAAACACCTGATCGCCATACTTATCATCACACGCAATTGGATGTCCTTTGCATTGAGTATGCACTCGGATCTGGTGCGTCCTGCCTGTTACTGGTGACGCTTGCACTAAAGTTGCGGACTCAAAACGCTCGACGACTCTAAAACGAGTATGAGAAGGCTTGCCTTGCTCATGATCCACTCGCACCACTCGCTCACCTGACTTTAAGGTATTTTTACGTAGCGGTTCGGTGACATTTTTATGTTTGGCATCCCATTGCCCTGAGACCAGCGCAAGGTAATTCTTCTCCATGGTCTTTTCTCTTAACTGTTCATGAAGTCCTTTAAGCACAGCGCGGCGCTTTGAAATCAACAAACAACCCGATGTGTCGCGGTCCAAACGGTGCACCAACTCCAAACTTTGCTCTTGTGCGCGTAATGCTCTTAATGCTTCAATTAAGCCATAGCTTAAGCCGCTGCCACCATGTACCGCCATACCGGCTGGTTTATTTATAACTATCAGATACTTATCTTCATAAAGAATGGCATCTTCTAAGTTTGCGACTTTATCTAGATTTTTAGGCACAAACTCTGTTTTCTCCGCAACACGCACAGGTGGGATACGGATTTCATCATTGATTTGTAGTTTATATACAGGCTTCACCCGCTTTTTGTTTACGCGCACTTCCCCTTTACGAAGAATTTTATATACGGCGCTTTTTGGCACCCCTTTCAAATGCGTAACTAAAAAGTTATCGATCCTTTGACCTTCTTGGTCTTCCGTCACGGTAACGAAGCTAACTTGTAATGCGGGTTTCTCTGACATTGCCTAATCACTGATTTGAGTAATAATTTAGTTGCTATCTCGACATTATTAGTGGGATAATCAGGCCGCAAATTTTTGCGAGGTGCTTTTTATCGCAAAAACAATATCGTGATGCACATCTTGGATGGCAGATCATACAGATTAGAGCTAATATTTCCAAAGCTTTTATCATACATCTAAGATAAACACGTGCGAACAGTCAATGCGAAGCGCGTAATATTTCGTTTAATGACTGGACACGATGAACAAATCAAAAAGCAAGAAATTAAAATTTGTCTGATACGTTTACCACAGTTGCAGTAATACCCGTGCATAGCAGGCCGCAACTCGTGAATAACCACAAAGCAATCAAGTCAAAAGATGGTGATAGCCAAGCTTGGCAAACCAAGCTCAACTTGCCCCGTGCATGACTACTTTGTGAAACGAATAAACGTGCAAAGAGCGAACGATGGATCAGTGATTTTACCCTGATTTAAAGCGGAAACTGTGAATATGTTCCCTTTCCCCCAGTCGTGAGACTGCATCATTTAATAGGAACATCCAAGGTGTAGCACGCTGTCGCTGGCAAGACGTATCAGGCGCTGTAAATAATTAAGTAGAGAATTACAATATGAAACGTATGCTGATCAATGCAACGCAGCAAGAAGAAATGCGCGTGGCACTGGTTGACGGCCAGCGTCTATACGATCTAGATATAGAAAGCCCTGGTCACGAACAGAAAAAAGCCAATATCTATAAGGGTAAAATTACCCGTATCGAACCATCCCTAGAAGCCGCATTTGTTGATTATGGCGCTGAGCGTCACGGATTCCTTCCTTTAAAAGAAATCGCTAAAACGTATTTCCCAGATGGCTACACATTCAATGGTCGTCCTAACATCAAAGACGTGATCAAAGAAGGTCAAGAAGTCATCGTTCAGGTTGATAAAGAAGAACGTGGTCAAAAAGGTGCGGCACTTACAACGTTTATCAGCGTCGCTGGTAGCTACTTGGTATTAATGCCAAATAACCCAAGAGCTGGCGGTATTTCACGTCGTATCGAAGGTGATGAGCGCATTGAGCTTAAAGAAGCATTGAGTCGCTTAAACGTACCTAAAGGTATGGGTCTTATCGTACGCACCGCGGGCGTAGGTAAATCTTTCGAAGAACTAGAGTACGACCTTAAAGCGTTACTTGTTCATTGGGACGCAATCCAAAACGCAGCAAATAGCGGTAAAGCACCTTTCTTAATTCACCAAGAAAGTAACGTGATCTTCCGTGCTATTCGCGATTATTTACGTCGTGATATCGGTGAGATCCTAATTGATAAACCGCGTGTTTTTGAAGAAGCGAAAGCGCATATCGAGCGTTTCCGTCCAGATTTCATCAATCGTGTTAAGCTTTATCAAAACGATGTGCCGTTATTCACGCATTATCAAATTGAGAGTCAGATTGAGTCAGCTTTCCAGCGTGAAGTGCGTTTGCCTTCAGGTGGTTCTATCGTTATTGATCCAACAGAAGCACTCACTTCTATCGATATCAACTCGTCAAAAGCGACGAAAGGTGGCGATATCGAAGAGACTGCGCTGAATACTAACCTAGAAGCGGCTGACGAGATTGCACGCCAGTTACGTTTACGTGACTTAGGTGGATTAATCGTTATCGACTTTATCGATATGACTCCGCCTCGCCATCAACGTGAAGTAGAAAACCGCTTGAAAGAAGCCGTTCGTACTGACCGTGCTCGCGTGCAAATCGGTAAGATTTCTCGTTTCGGCTTATTAGAAATGTCGCGTCAACGTTTGCGTCCGTCTTTAGGTGAAGCGAGCCAACATACGTGTCCACGCTGTGACGGCCAAGGCACCATTCGCTCAAACGAATCCATTGCTTTGTCTATCTTGCGTCTAATCGAAGAAGAAGCGATCAAAGATAATACCGCTCAGGTCAACGCCCAAGTGCCTGTCGCTGTTGGTGCTTATCTTTTAAATGAAAAGCGTCGTTCTGTGCAACGCATCGAAAAGCGCCACGAGTGCCACGTTGTTATCATCCCTAATCAACACCTAGAAACACCTCACTATGAAGTGGTTAGGTTGCGTAAAGATGAAACAACAGAAGCTGCAAGCTATGAGCAGATCACCGCGCCAGAGCCTGAAGTCGTTGAAATTGCTCGAGCTCAAGCGATTGTGAAAGAGGAGCCTGTGTTAAAAGGTGTCGTTATGCCTGATGCACCAGCACCGGCGCCTGCGCCAGCCCCTACTCCAGCTCAAACAGCAAAACCACAAACGCGTAAGCCACAAGCACAACCTGCTCAAAACGGCACCAGCCTGTTTGCAAAGATTGGTCAATGGTTCAAGAGCCTATTTGCTAGTGACAGCGATAACCAAGAAGAAAACAAGCCTTCTGAAGAAAAATCATCACGCGATAACAACCGTGATAATCGCCGTCGCAATAATAACAATCGTCGTCGTAACAATAACCGCCGTCGTAACGATCAACAAAAAGACACAACGGTTGAATCGAAAGACGAAAACAACAGTAACGAGCAACGTGGTGATAACCGCAAACGCCGTCGTCCAAATAACAGAAAGCGCCAAGATCAGGACAAAGCAAACCGTCCAGCTAAGGAGCCTGTAAACGATAACGTTGAAACGGTTGAGGCTAAAGACGCGCCAGTTAAAGAAGCGACAGTAAAACCACGCAGACAAAGACGTAATCTTCGCAAGAAGGTACGTGTGGAAGAAACCAATGCGCAGGATACTAACACGTCAGAGCAAGCTAGCACTGAAGAAGTGAAAGTAGAAGCAAAGCCGCTTGAACAACCAGCGAAAACGGCAGCTGAGTCTAAAGCTGAACAAAAGCCAAGGCAAAGAAAAGCGAAACCTGTCGCTGACAAATCAGAACAAGAGTCTGCAACTAACGAACATGTAGCAGCACCTTCTGAACAAGCTGACGTACACGCTCAAGCAAAGCAGCAAGAAACTGCTAACACTGAGCGCCACGAACAAAACGATGTTACCGAGGTGGTATCTGCCGAACTTTCAGAATCGCAAAATGATGACGAAAATAAAGAAGGCCGCACTCGTTCTAGACGTTCTCCGCGTCATCTGAGAGCGGCAGGTCAACGTCGCCGTCGTCAGGATACGCCTGAAAAAGGTCAAGCTGCTGCATTTGTGCCCGTTGCAGATCAAGCAGCTGCAGAATACGAAGCAGAGCTAAAAGCAAAATCTTCTTCTGACATTGACGTTCAAGAAGGTGTACAGCAAGAAGCAAATACAGTTGAGACTCAATTGTCACCTGAAGCGGTAACTGAAGATAATGCGCCAGCGGCAGAAGTGACAGTTTCTGAGACACACACTGATGCAGAGCAGCATGTCGAAACTAAGCCAGCCGAAGCACAGGTTGACGAAAATGCAGCGCAAGAAGCGGAGCCTGTAAAAGAAGTTGAGGCAAGTACTGCTGAAGCACCATTGCAACAAGCTGCACAGCCCGAAACATCCGCAAGTGCTGACGAAGTAGTCGCAGAAGCAGTAGAAGCTATGCCGCAAGAAGCAGCAAAAGAGGTGAAAGCTGAGCCAATCGCTGACACAGTAGAGGCTGAACAAGTTGAATCTACAGAGGAAAAAGTTGAGGCTGAAACTGCAGTTGTAGAAGAAGCTCAGGCTTCTGACACTGAGGCAACACCTGAAGTTCAGGAGCCAGCAGCCGAGGCACCGGCAACAGAAGCGGTTGAGGAAACAACAGCTGCTGAAACAGTTACTGAATCTTCAACTGAAGATACACCAGTCGCTGAAACAGTTGAAGCACCTACTCAACAAGTAGTAAACAGCAATTCAGTACAAAGCCGTATACGCTTCAACCAAACGGCTGCCGCGCCAATGACAAAAGCACAAAGTGTGATTGAGGATGTCGTGGTAGAAACACCATCTGCGATGCCACATGAACAGCGTCAGACTGTGGCGAATAGCGGATCAGGTGTTGGCTCTAAGTCACCAACAGGCAGAGCAAGCGCCGACATGGCCTCTCCTGCTCAGGTTGACTAAGCAGTAATTGAAAAGCCAGTCTTTTTAGACTGGCTTTTTTGTGTCCGAATTTTACTGAGCAGACAAATGGTAATACCAGTCCTTCGTAGCACTCCGTGTTATTTATCAGTAGAATGCCGTCAATTCTTTGATCGTTAAAGTCAAAAGTATGATCACACTTAAGAGATTTAAAAACGCCTCTTTAAAAGGTGACCTATTCGGTGGTGTAACCACTGCAATTATTTCTTTACCACTCGCACTCGCTTTTGGTGTTGCCTCTGGTGCTGGCGCAGAAGCTGGGATGTGGGGCGCAATTTTAGTTGGCTTATTTGCCGCGCTGTTCGGTGGTTCAACCTCCCTCATTTCTGAACCAACCGGCCCAATGACTGTTATCATGACAGCAGTACTCACCGCCATGATGAGCAAGTACCCCGAAAATGGTCTTGCGATGGGCTTTACTGTTGTCATGATGGCAGGTGCTTTTCAGGTTTTACTCGGTACGCTCAAGTTAGGTAAATACGTTACCTTGATGCCTTACAGCGTCATCTCCGGATTTATGTCTGGTATTGGTGTTATCCTCATTATTTTGCAGCTTGCTCCTTTACTTGGACACCAAGCGCCTGCAGGTGGTGTTGTTGGCACTTTGTCTAATTTGCCAAGCCTGCTAATGGATTTACACTTTTCTGAGTTGTTCCTCGGGGTGATCACACTTGCAATCTTATTCAAAATGCCAAGTAAGTGGCGCCAGTACGTGCCCGCTCAACTGGTCGCACTCGTCGCCGTTACACTGCTTTCAATTATTATTTTTGATACCGATAGTATTCGCCGCATCGGAGAAATTCCAAGTGGCTTGCCAAGTATTGTGTTGCCAGTATTATCACCAGAGCTATTCGTTGAAATGCTTATCGACGCATTGGTACTGGGCACTTTGGGCTGTATAGATACGTTGCTAACAGCAGTAATAGCCGACAGTTTAACGCGAACCGAACATGATTCTGATAAGGAGCTCAGAGGCCAAGGTATTGCCAATATGATAGCTGGCCTTTTTGGTGCATTGCCAGGTGCTGGTGCAACGATGGGAACTGTGGTCAATATTCAAGTGGGCGCTCGCTCGCCCATCGCTGGCATATTCAGGGCACTAATTTTGATGGCCGTAGTCTTTATCGCGGGCAGTTTGACCGAGCCAATCCCAATGGCGGTGCTTGCTGGTATTGCAGTGTATGTTGGTTTTAATATTCTGGATTGGAGTTTTATCCAGCGTGCTCATAAGCTTAGTGTCAGTCAAATGGCGATTATGTATGGCGTAATGCTCCTTACCGTTTTTGTTGACCTGATTGTTGCCGTGGGCCTTGGCGTATTTATCTCTAATGTGATGATCATAGAGAGATTAAGCCGAGTGCAAGCTAATCATGTTAAAGCAATTAGCGACAGTGATAGCGATGAAGATGTGCCACTAACAAAAAAGGAAAGCGAGCTGTTAGATAAAGCCAACGGTAAACTATTATTCTTTTATCTTTCCGGGCCAATGATTTTTAGCGTCTCAAAAGCAATCGCAAGACAACATCGCAAGATTAGTGAATACAAAGCCATGGTATTAGATTTAAGCGACGTAGCTATGATTGATGTCACCGTGGGCTTAGCCATTGAAAATGCGATTACAGATGCGCTTGATGCTGACTGTAGCGTGTTTATCTATTCACCGAATTTGGAGACCACCGATAAGCTCAAGCGCTTAAACATTCACGACCGTCTAGGCGACCGTGCATTTTGTGATAGTCGCGAGATAGCGCTCAGCCAAGCCATTGATACTATGGCTAAAACTTATTAAAGTGCGCACTTAAGTGATCCAGTAACAAGCGTAAACTGGTCGCGACAAATTGTCTGGGTGGATACAGCGCCCAGACACCCTCTTCTTCAGGTCTAAAGTTGGTTAGTACCTCTGTTAACTCACCACTCTCTAGCGCCTCTTGCACGTAATAATGTGGTAACTGTACCAAACCTAAGCCTTGCTTTGCTGCTTCCAAGAGCCCCCAACCACTGTTGCAACGCAGTGGCCCCGCCACTTTAATTTGTCGCGTTTTACCGTGCTCAACAAAGCGCCATTCGCTACTATTGCCAATCAAACATTTATGATTGCCAAGCTCAGCGAGCGTATGCGGTTGGCCAAATTGATTTAAATAGATATTCGCGCCACACACCATGGTTTTACGTGTGGTTAGCCGTTTGGCGCGCAGTGATGAATCCTGTAACTTACCGAGTCGAATTGCCAAGTCAAAGCCCTTATCGAGCAAGTCGACTTGATTGTTCGTCAAATGCATTTCAACCTCAACTTTTGGATACAAACGCATAAAGTCAACCACGGCAGGCATGACATAAGATTCGCCGTACATTACCGGTGCGGTAAGCTTAAGTTTGCCTGTTGGCTGTCTATCACGTTGACGGATTGCAGCAGTGGCGTCATCTAATCCATGCTGCAAGTGCTTTGCGTGAGATAAAAACACTTCACCTTCCTGAGTCAGCGCTAATTTTCGGGTAGTGCGCGTCAAAAGTTGTATGTTGAGCCGCTCCTCTAACATTTTCACACGGCGACTAATTTGCGCAACCGAAGTATTTAACTGAGTTGCAGCCCCACTAAATGAGCCATTACTCGCGACCGCTACAAACTCATCAATGCCAATCCATCTATCCATTATTACATATACGTAAAAGTCTTTATGATTTTTATAGATTATCAAAAATCATAATGTAGTTATACTGCTATCAACTTTTAAGAAAGGAACAAACCATGTCTGAATTTATTAAATCTAAAGCAGCAATCGCTTGGGGCCCAGGTCAACCGCTTAGTATTGAAGAAGTTGATGTTATGCCACCGAAAAAAGGCGAAGTCTTAGTTAAAATCACCGCAACAGGCGTATGTCATACCGATGCTTTCACTTTGTCTGGCGACGATCCTGAAGGCGTATTCCCAGCAATCTTAGGTCATGAAGGTGCAGGTATTGTTGAAGCGATTGGTGAAGGCGTTACTAGCGTTGCCGTTGGCGACCATGTGATCCCATTGTACACACCGGAATGTGGCGAATGTAAGTTCTGTAAGTCTGGTAAAACGAACCTTTGTCAGCAGATCCGTGAAACCCAAGGTAAAGGCTTGATGCCTGATGGCACAACCCGCTTTTATAAAAACGGCCAACCAATTTATCACTACATGGGCACGTCAACGTTCTCTGAGTACACTGTGCTGCCAGAAATCTCTTTGGCTAAAGTAAACAAAGCAGCGCCTCTTGAGGAGATCTGTTTGCTTGGCTGTGGTGTCACCACAGGAATGGGCGCAGTAATGAATACCGCTAAAGTGCAAAAAGGCGATACCGTCGCCATTTTCGGCCTAGGTGGTATCGGCTTGTCCGCTATCATTGGCGCGGCAATGGCTGGCGCGAGTCGGATCATCGGTATCGACATCAATGAAGATAAGTTTGAGCTGGCGACAAAGCTTGGGGCAACCGATCTTATCAACCCGAAAAACTTCGACAAACCTATCCAAGAAGTGATCGTTGAAATGACCGATGGCGGTGTGGATTTCTCGTTCGAATGTATCGGTAACGTAGATGTTATGAGAAGTGCCCTTGAGTGCTGTCACAAAGGTTGGGGTGAGTCTGTCATCATCGGTGTTGCAGGCGCTGGACAAGAGATTTCAACACGTCCATTCCAATTGGTTACCGGTCGCGTATGGCGCGGCAGTGCTTTTGGTGGCGTAAAAGGTCGCTCAGAGCTTCCTGAGATTGTTGAACGCTATATGGCTGGTGAATTCAAACTCAATGACTTTATCACTCATACCATGAAGCTCGAAGATATTAATGAAGCCTTTGATTTAATGCATGACGGCAAGAGTATCCGCTCAGTGATCCATTACTAGTACCCGCTCAAGGACGCACAGGTTGCGTCCTATTTCGCTTAATTAAGGAGCACTTGATGGAACTGATTTCCAGCAACAAAGTATCCGGCGGTTGGCATAAGCGCTACACACATACCAGCCAGTCGACACAGTGTGAAATGACCTTCGCCATTTTTTTACCTGAAATTGTCAACGAGGGACAACAAGTCCCGGTTTTATATTGGCTCTCAGGGTTAACCTGCAGCGATGAAAACTTCATGCAAAAAGCAGGCGCGTTTAAAAAAGCCAACGAGCTTGGTATCGCTATTGTCGCGCCAGATACAAGCCCGCGTGGAGAAGGCGTTGCAGATGATGAAAATGGCGCTTATGACTTTGGTCTAGGTGCGGGGTTTTACGTCAATGCGACACAGGCACCGTATAGTCAACATTATCAAATGTATGACTACGTGACCGAAGAGCTGCCCCAGTTAATCGAAGCGCACTTCCCTGTTAGTCCGCAAAAAGCCATTAGTGGTCACTCCATGGGGGGGCATGGTGCGTTAATTATTGGGCTTAGAAACCCTGATGCCTATACGAGTATCTCAGCGTTTAGTCCAATCGTGAACCCAAGTAACTGCCCCTGGGGTCAAAAAGCGCTAACAGGATATTTAGGGGACGACAAACAGCGCTGGCAACAATATGACGCGACCGAATTATTGTCGCACTATGTTAGTCCAACGAAACGTCCGATACTCATTGAGCAAGGTTCAAGTGACCAGTTTTTAGACGAGCAGTTAAAGCCTTGGTTATTCGAACAAGCTGCAGAAAAAGCAGGCTACCCTATCACGCTAAACATGCATGAAGGTTACGATCATAGCTATTTCTTTATCTCGAGCTTTATTGAAAATCATCTTGAGTTTCATGCTAACTATATGAGATGAGCCTGACTGCCGCTTGCGCTTTGAGCACTAAGCTAAAAATAAAAAAGGCGTACTCCCTGTACGCCTTGCTTGCTTAACATTATTCTTTGTATCAAATCATCAGATTAAATCGCCGTATGGATTCGTTGGACAAAGCTGTATACTTTGCTCGAACCCAGGAATGGCTAACTCTTGCTGACTTAAATTCAATTCAGATTCATCAATCATGCCCTTGCCAAAACGGTAAATGAGTTCGTACTGACCATAATCGGCCGCTTGCTGATATGCAATTTGCCTTTGTGTTGTAATGGCAAGTTGTTGCTCATAATTTGCAAACTCAGCTTGGCTATAGCGCTTGCTTAGTAGCTGCTTCGTGAGCTTTGGAGAAAGTACAGTTGCCGTTGCATTGTTGCCGCCAAAGCCCTTGGAGTTTATAAAGGCGATATCCATTGGCTCGCACTCATAGTGCTCGGTACGAATATCTAAATGCTCGGCGTGAACATCTTCTGCTACTGCATTGATTGTGGTGATCCCGGGCATAATATTGTATTCAAATACCCCAAGTGCCATCGCAAGCTGGTCGCCAGACGCCGGCGCGATGGTATGACCAACATAGGCTTTTGGCGCCGCCACTTTCCAACCATTAATCGCAAAGGTTTCTGCAATTTTGTGATAGATACGCGACTCAGTAACCCGGTTTTGTGGTGTGCTTGAGCCATGTGCCAAAATAAAGCTGCGTTTTACTAACGCCTCTGTGCCTGCGATTTGCTGAGCCAGCGCGACCGATTTTGCCATGGTTATATAGTTACCAGGCCCAGGTGCCGTAATCGACTTTTTCACGCCGTCTGCATTGACATATACGTCAGCAATCGAGCCCATGATCTGCGCGCCAAGTTCAATTGCTAAGGCGTCATCCATCAAAATCGCCACTTGTGCCCCTTCACCAATTGTAAAGCCACAGTTTTCACCAAAAGGACGACTTGTTTTGCGATAGTCTACATGCTCAGTACCATCAAGTTTACGCAAACCTTCTTCATTTGCGAGTGCGCCCATATTACCGAAGCCTTCGATGATCTCAGGTGTAATGGCACACTCAACACTGGCTACAATCGCCACTCGAGTACGGCCAGCCTGAATATCATTCACTGCAGCGCGGAGGTTATATAGAAACGTCGCACAGGCACCTGATGTCGTAAACGTTGTGCCAACGCTGCCAGTAACATAAGCATTGATAAAGTCAGTGGACATGGTGTTGAGTCCTAGCGCTAACTGCTTAGTGCTTACTCGGTCGCCACGCAAACGACTACGTACTAATCCACCTAAGCCCTCATCATTCATTTGCCCTGCCACAGAAGCGGAGTAAGTGCCGATTTGGTCCGGTCGTACGCTGTTCATTACCTTGTCCCACTCAAGACCCGTTGAGCGGATAGCGTCGGTTGCAGCGAAAATAGTTGCCTGAAGGCCGCGTGGTTGATAACGGCTGTTATACATGAGTGACGGCTCAAAGCCTGTTGGTAATTGACCTGCGGCTTTAATTGGATTGTCTCTATAGCTATCGTGCTTAACTTCAATCTGGTCCGCAATGGTTACTTCAACCATTTTTGGATCAAGCTCAATCACTTGCCAAGCTGCAGGAACTGGCTCTGGTAAATCACGTTTACGACAACTGAATACTATCTTGCTGTCATCATTTGCTTTCATTGTGAGCTTTTGCTGCCAAGGAGTCGCATCTACATCAAAATGGTTTTTTTCGATTTTACGGATCAACGTTCCCGCTAAGATCTGCTCACCAAAACGCGACTCAATCTCCACCTCTTGAACGACTTGGTCGTTTTGGTCAATTAGCTTGCCATCTTCATAACGCACTAAGTTCATTAAACTCGCAAGACCCAAATAGGTCTCTTGTCGGTCTTTAGCATTTAGCTTATCAAGTACAATACGTTTGTAGCCTTGATGGAAAGAAGTGCGCCCCGCGGCGTTAATACCCCCCATTCCTACAATAATTGGCAATGCTGTCATGTCGTTCCTACTTCTGAACTAAGATAATGACTTGATTTTAATTGCATTCGAATTTAAGTTTTTACAAAATACGCCACATATAAATCATTTTTCGCCAAAATTAAGAGGTCGGAGCAGATGAAATCCTATACTAAGGTCGCCATTGTGCTTTACAAGCATATGCTCGTTACCAGTGTCACCTTACCGCTGGAAATGCTCAAAGCCGGACAAGCCTTTGCTAAAGTACATCTAAAAGAGGCTTATGTTCCTTTAGAAGTTCTCCTTTGCAGTAGCCAAGGCGAGGCGGTCAACGCCGATAATTACCTGACACTTGAGGCACAAAGTGACTTTAGCTCATTGCCTTTATATGACTACATTATTGTGCCAAGTATATGGCGAAATCCAAGACCTATTGTAAGACAAAACCAAGCGCTGAGTGAGTCACTTGCGGATGCATGGGGAGCAGGAAGCACACTGATAGGTGTTGGTACAGGTGTTTGCTTTTTAGCAAGTTCAGGCCTGCTTGACGGGCATTCAGCAACGACCCACTGGCATTTTGCCAAACAATTTTCTCAGCTATACCCCAATGTTGAATTAAAACCGGATTACTTTATCACTCAATCAGAGCGGATCTACACTGTAGCCAGCTTAAATGCGCTGGCTGATGTTATTGTACATATTATTGAACTACTGTACGGGATAGATGCCGCACACCATGTGCAGCAAAACTTTTCTCATGAAATTCGTAAACCATACGAAGAACAGCGCTATTTAGAAGGGGCTGTGGACCGTCATGCTGACGAGCAAATTGCCGCAATTCTATTTTGGCTGAAAAATAACGCCGCATCGGAAATCTCTTTACCCGCTGTCGCGGCGCAATTTGATTTGAGTTATCGCACCTTCAACCGCCGCTTTAAACAAGCAACAGGACAAACCGCCGTTGCCTACTTGCAACAGGTGCGTATAGAAATGTGTAAAGAGCTACTCGCGAGCAGTAACCTCTCCATTCAAGATATTGCCCTTGCTTCTGGATTTAATTCACAAGGGCAATTAAGTAGAGTATTTAGGCAATTAATGGGAAAGTCACCAAGCACATACCGGGCAATAGTAAGAAAGAAATTGTTCTCGTAGCAACTCGTAGCAAAACGAGAGTAAACTACTCTACAGTATTTGCATCACGGTTAACGTTTGCTGTTGGCCGTTGAAGAAAAACGAAATATCTTCGTCTACCGTTAACCCCTTTAGCCGCTTGCCAAGAGGCGCATCAAACGTTAACACCAACACTGGTGTTTCTTTATATTGGATTTTTAGCCCGCCTTCGCAAGGCGCAAAATAGAACCAATGACAGTTGCCCTGCTCGTCTTCAATTTCAACTAGTGCGTTATGTGCAATTGTATTGCTTACAGCTAGAGCCAACTGATTCAATATTGTTTGTTTTGCCAAATGCATGGCATCAACGCGCTCACTTTGTCCTTCTGCCAAATACCCATATTCGATACTCAACGAGTCATATTGTGTTTCGGCAGCACTTTGTTCATGGGTAGCATCAGCACGTGCACTGTTTGCCGCTTCAGTGGCTTCAATCAGCTTTTGTTCAAGTGCAAACTTGAGATATTCGATAAAAACAGATTTATTCATTGGTAGTTTACAGCTATTGGATGACTGGTAGTAACAGACTGGCCGTTAACGGTTAGCGCCAAACGTAAAATCCAACGCATAGATTTATCCGTGCAAACACCGACCATGGTTTTTGCTATCAGTGTGTTTTTGTCAAAGAACACGGGAATTCTCCCCATGTTCATATTTTCTCCCTCAAGCCATGCCGAAACGACCTCTACTTTAGTCGCACTTTTTAGCCCAATGGTAAATTCTGTTTCAGGTTGAACCTGCTTTGAGCCTAGATAAATCTGCACTTGTGGAGTTAAATCACAGGGCGTTGAAAAATTACAGACATTTCTTGTTACTGAACTTTCACTTTTTTCTGAACTTTCATGTATAATAATAGTCGGGTCTGAACAGGCCACGAGGAAAACACCTAGCAACCCGATTGTTAATTGCTTTGCAATCATGAGGGATTTACCGTCACTTCTGAATCCTGCGCAGTGTACGCAAGTTTCAGGGCAAATGCTAGGTTGCTTAAGAAGCGAACAAAAAGCGCGTGAAAACTTGATTGATGTCATAATTTTAGGCGTTTTAGGTATCTTTTCATAAGCAAAAAAATTATCATTTCCTCGCAAAAATAAAGGTTTCTCGGGCTGGTTAGGTTTTCACTCATCTTTTGAGTTAAAACATGACGGGCTTGAAGAAATATAACTAGGGCCTGTAATTCAGGTAATTCATTTCTAATCGCAATAAATTGCAGCGGAATCCAGAAAATGAGCCAAACAGTAGCATCACAAACTGAGTACAATTATAAAGTTGTACGCCAATTCGCTATCATGACAGTGATTTGGGGCATTGTTGGCATGGGTGTAGGTGTATTTATCGCAGCGCAACTTGCGTGGCCTGCGTTAAACTTCGACATTCCATGGTTAACTTACTCTAGACTTCGTCCGTTACACACGAACGCAGTAATCTTTGCATTTGGTACAAGTGCACTATTTGCAACCTCTTACTATGTTGTTCAGCGCACGTGTCAAACGCGCCTGTTCTCTGACAAACTTGCCGCATTTACCTTCTGGGGTTGGCAAGCCATCATCGTATCTGCGGCTATCACGCTTCCTCTAGGTATTACTTCTTCAAAAGAATACGCTGAACTAGAGTGGCCGATTGATATCGCAATCGCGGTAGTATGGGTTACTTATGCTGTAGTATTCTTTGGTACTCTTATCAAGCGTAAAGTGTCACACATCTATGTAGCAAACTGGTTCTACGCTGGTTTCATTATCACTGTTGCAGTGCTTCACATTGTAAACAGTATGGCTATTCCTGTATCACTTACTAAATCTTATTCAATCTACGCAGGTGCTGTAGATGCGATGGTTCAGTGGTGGTATGGTCACAACGCAGTAGGCTTCCTACTTACCGCTGGTTTCTTAGGTATGATGTACTACTTCGTACCAAAACAAGCAGGTCGTCCAGTTTACTCTTACCGTCTATCGGTTGTTCACTTCTGGGCACTTGTTTCTCTATATATTTGGGCAGGTCCTCACCACCTTCACTACACAGCACTACCTGACTGGACACAGTCTCTAGGTATGGTGATGTCAGTTATCCTATTCGTTCCTTCTTGGGGCGGTATGATCAACGGTATCATGACGCTGTCTGGCGCTTGGCACAAACTACGTACTGACCCAGTACTGCGTTTCTTAGTTGTGTCTCTATCGTTTTACGGTATGTCTACGTTCGAAGGCCCAATGATGGCTATTAAGTCTGTAAATGCGCTTTCACATTACACAGACTGGACAGTAGGTCACGTACACTCTGGTGCACTAGGTTGGGTTGCGATGATTTCTATCGGTGCAATTTACCACCTAATCCCTGCCCTATTTGGTCACGGTAACATGTACAGCATCAAGCTAGTTAACACGCATTTCTGGCTACACACTGTTGGTGTTGTGCTTTATATCGTTGCAATGTGGATCTCTGGTGTTATGCAAGGCCTAATGTGGCGCGCAGTAAATGCTGACGGTACATTAATGTACAGCTTTGTTCAGTCACTAGAAGCTTCTAAGCCTTTCTATATCATGCGATTCCTAGGCGGTGTATTCATCGTAGTTGGTATGCTGGTAATGGCTTACAACGTATTCCGTACGGTTACTGCAAAAAGTGGTCAACTTGCCACTGATGCAAACCCGCAAGTGGCTTAAGGGGTATTGAGTATGAGCAACAATAACTCAACAAACAAACACGAAATCGTTGAAAAGAACGTTGGCCTGATGGCTATCCTAACGGTATTCGCGATTAGCTTCGGTGCACTAGTTGAAATTACTCCACTAATGTTCCAAAAAGATACCACTCAGCCAGTAGAAGGCTTACGCCCGCTTACCGCGCTTGAAATGGAAGGTCGTGACATCTTCGTACGTGAAGGTTGTTACAACTGTCACTCACAGATGGTTCGTCCATTCCGTGATGAAGTTGAGCGCTACGGTCACTACTCTGTAGCCGGTGAGTCAGTATGGGATCACCCATTCCAGTGGGGCTCTAAACGTACAGGTCCAGATTTGGCACGTGTTGGTCAGCGTTATTCTGACGACTGGCACTATGCGCACTTAATGGATCCTCGCTCGGTGGTACCTGAGTCAAACATGCCAGGCTACCCTTGGCTTGATAGCACTAAAGTAGATACCACTTATACTCTGAAAAAATTACAAGTGTTCCGTGATGCATTTGGTATTGATAAGTCGTCAGACCGCTACAATGGCAAAGGCTACGGTGATGATGCTGAACTACAAGCGCAAGTGGATGAAATCCACGCGATGAACGGTGGTGAAGGTGCGACAGAAATGCAAGCACTTATCGCTTACTTACAACAACTTGGCACACATTTGAAGTAATTGTTATGGATTACGGCACATACAGAGGCATTTTGACTCTGGTAATTTTGGTACTGTTTATAGTGATTGTTGTGTGGGCATATAGCAAGCGCTCTAAGCGCCGTTTCGACGACGCTGCTAATGCCATTTTTGAAGATGAGAAAAAACATAACAACACTATCTCTAACGAGGAAAAGGAGTCTGAAAAATGACTAGCTTTTGGAGTATTTGGGTTATTGTACTAACCCTAGCGTGTCTAGCTCTGATTTTCGGCCTGCTAATTTGGAACCTGAAAAACTACACAGGTGTCAAAGAAGGCGAAAGCTGTGGTCACGAGTTCGACGGAATTGAGGAATTAAATAATCCACTACCAAAGTGGTGGACTTACATGTTCTTCGCGACTTTTGTTTGGTCAGTATATTATCTTGCTGCTTACCCAGGTCTTGGTAACTTTAAAGGTTTCTTAAACTGGACGAGCTCTAACCAAGGTATTACTACCTTGGCAGAGTCTAAGAAAGCAGTCGCTGAAGCACATGAAAATGGCCAGTGGGTACAACTTGATAAAGAAGTTGAAGCAGCACAAGACCGTTTTGGCCCTATCTTCCAAGAATTTGCAAAGCAAGACGTACTTGCGCTTGCAAAGAATGAAGAAGCACTTGAAATCGGTCAACGTTTATTCTCGCAAAACTGTGCTCAGTGTCATGGCTCTGATGCTCGTGGTGGCGCAGGCTTCCCTAACCTAACTGATAAAGACTGGTTATATGGTGGCACGCCTGACAAGATCAAAGAAACACTGCTTAACGGTCGTGTTGCAGCGATGCCAGCTTGGCAAGATGCACTTGGTGATCAAGGCGTAAAAGAAATGACTGCTTATGTACTAAGCCTTTCTGGACGTACTGTTAACCAAAAAGATGCTGAAGCAGGTAAAGCTAAGTTTGCAATGTGTGCAGCTTGTCATGGTATGGATGGTAAAGGTTCTGTTGCACATAACCTGCCGTTCGGTGCACCAAACTTAACCGATAATATCTGGCTATACGGTGGTTCTCAACGCGCAGTTGAAGACACACTTCGCCACGGTCGTGCGGGTGTTATGCCAGCATGGAAAGATATCTTAGGTGAAGATAAAGTACACCTTCTAACAGCGTATGTTTATAGCTTGTCACAAGACCAATAAGCTTAGCTTTTAGAACATTATTTGAGATCAAAAAAGCCTCCATTTGGAGGCTTTTTTTTAGGTATTTACCGCAACTTACGATAGAATACGAGCAAGTTTTATAGCCATGTGAGCAACTATGAACCCTACCCCTTGGTATAAGAATTTTTGGCCTTGGTTTTTAATTTTTTTCCCACTCGTTACTGTCGTTGCCTGTGTTTTTCTCATCACGTTTGCAGTCGGTAATGGTCCTGATATGGTCGTTGATGACTACTACAAAAAAGGTAAAGCAATCAATCTAGAGCTGAGTAAGTTTGATAAAGCAAAAGCGCTCTATTTACATGGTGACCTGCAAGTAGCAGAGCAAAAAGTCACCTTTAAATTTACCAAGGGCGACGCTTCTAAAGTTCATGCATTAAAGCTTTCGTTTTACCACCGCACTATTGAGAAATACGATTTTGCAGTCACGCTGACTAAAAACGCCAGCGGCGAGTTTACTGGCTTATTTGATGAACCACATAGCGGTGTATTCACGGTATTTATTGAGCCTATGGACAACAGTTGGAAAATGAAAGAAAAAATCCAACTGCCACATGATGGTATTATCGCGGTCACTCCACAGTATAAGTAAGCTGCCATGGCAAATTCGTGTTTTCATTGTTTGGAGCCTATTCCTAAAGGGTTTGTAGGCTCGGTTACCTTTGAGGGTAGCGCACAACCGGTTTGCTGTATTGGCTGCCAGGCCGTTGCCGAAACCATTATTTCTCAAGGTATGAGTGACTACTATACTTACCGCACAGAAAGTGCAGGTAAAGTTGAAGAGCTTGTACCTGAACAACTCAAAATGCTACTCAGCTATGATAACGACGAGATCCAAGAGGACTTCGTCGAAATTAGCGGAGAACATAAAGAGGTACTGCTCAGTGTTGAAGGAATAAGCTGCGCCGCTTGTGCTTGGCTTATCGAAAAGCAACTGCTGGCGCTCGGTGGTATCGTTCGTGTTGATGTTAACACCTCCACTCACCGCGCCATGATTGTATGGCAAGATAAACACGTTAAGCTTAGCGATATCATTAAATCTTTGATGGAAATCGGCTATAAGGCCTACCCATTTCAAGCCGATGAAGAAGCTGCACAGAAACAAGCCGTAGCGAAAGCATACATCCGTCGTTTAGGCGTTGCTGGCCTCATGACTATGCAAGTGATGATGTTTGCATTTGCCATGTACTTTGGCATGTTTTCAGGCATGGAAGAGAATTTTGAACAGTACTTTCGTTGGATAAGTCTCGTGCTTGCCTCTCCTGTTATTCTGTATTCAGCGATGCCATTTTTAACGAATGCGGTTAAAGGGCTGAAAGCTAAACAACTGAATATGGATCTCCCTGTTTCACTTGCTATATTCGGAGCTTACGGCGCCAGTACTTACGCGACTTTTATGGAAGTCGGCGAAGTCTATTTTGAATCCATCTGTATGTTTACCTTCTTGCTGTTGTTAGGTAAATACCTTGAGTTCAGGGCCAGATTAAAAGCCAGTGAGTTTACTGCAAACCTGCAAAAGCTGCTGCCATTGACCGCCAGAAAGGTTGATGAGAATAACAATGAGCAACATATTGCCGCCAAAAAGCTAAAACTGAACGATCTGATATTAGTTAAGGCTGGAGAAACTATCCCTGCGGATGGCTTAGTGATCAAAGGCCATACCACAGTTGATGAGTCGATGATGACAGGCGAACATTTGCCAGTTAAGAAATATCAAGGCCATCAAGTGTATGCTGGAACCGTGAATCACGACGGTATAATTACGTTAGAGATCAATAAAATTGGGCAAAATACCCTGCTCAACCAAATTATTCGACTGCAACATAACGCACTTACCAAACGCCCTAAGTTGGTGGAAATCACCGATAAAGTCGCGCAGTGGTTTGTTGCCTGCCTATTAGTTTTTGCCTCAATTACCGCCATCGGCTGGTATCCCATTTCACCAGATAAGGCTTTTTGGGTCACGATTTCGGTGCTAGTAGCAACCTGTCCTTGTGCATTGAGCCTAGCTATACCCACCGCGCTGACTTGCGCCGTGGCGTCACTTACAAAGAAAGGGATCTTGATTAAAGAGGCCCATGTATTAGAAACGGCAACCAAATTAACGCATGTTGCCTTTGACAAAACAGGCACACTGACCGAAGGCCGTTTCTCAATCAAACATATCGAATTGCTACAAACTGACTATAACGAGCAACAAGTCTTGGATTTTGCAGCAGCGTTAGAGCGGTTTTCTGAGCACCCTATCGCTCGCGCATTTGCACATATCACCCCAACCGAAAACCTAGTCCAAGATGTTGAAGTTGTGGCTGGTTCAGGTATCCGTGGTCACTGGCAAGGAATCACTATTGCCCTTGGGAAAAGCCATTGGTTTGATAACCACGCGTCATTTGCTCAAGCAACCTTGTTCATTGATAACAACGCAGTCGCTGACTTTTACTTCAATGACAAAGTAAAAAGCAATGCAGAAACAGTTGTTGAACAGTTACAACAAGCGGGCCTTACATGCCATATGCTAACTGGGGATAGCTCCAATGCAGGTAAAGAGTTATCGCAGCAGTTAGCATTAGATAGCTACCAAAGCGCTTGCACACCAGAGATTAAGCAACAAGCCGTTGAGGCTTGGTCCAAACAAGGCGAGATTGTCGCTATGGTAGGTGATGGCATCAACGATAGCCCAGTATTCAATAGCGCTCACTTGTCAGTTGCGATGGATACCGGCGCTGATATCTCAAAAAATACCGCTGATGTAGTGTTGTTAAATAGCGATTTGAATGCCATTCTAGCCCTTCAGCAAGTAGCGAAACAAACGCGCAGAATAGTAAAGCAAAACTTAACCATATCACTTTTGTATAACGGCTCCATTTTGCCACTCGCTGCACTTGGCCTCATTCCACCTTGGATAGCAGTTATTGGCATGTCAGCCAGCTCGATCATCGTGATCGGTAATTCATTAAGATTATTAAAGCTATGAGTATCATCTACGTATTAATACCTATCGCCATTTTATTCGTCATTATTGCTATTGGTATTTTCTTTTGGGCAGTAAAAAGCGAACAATTTTCAGATTTGAATAAACAGGGCCACAGCATCTTATTCGATGATGATAAAGCGCAAACGGGTGATAAGTCCGTAAAACCATCAAATGACATGAGTAATAACGACAAATAGCATGAATGAGATAAGCTTGCTGAGTGCATTTGTGATGGGGCTTGCGGGAAGTGGCCACTGCTTGGTGATGTGTGGCGGTATTGCCAGCTCGCTACAACTGGCGAGCAAGCAACTTTCTGCGGTGGTTGTTACCCTGTTGTATAATATCGGACGTATCTCCAGCTATGCGCTTGCTGGCAGCCTTGTTGCCCTACTCGGGGCAAGTCTCGCCAAGCAAAACACATCTCTCGCCATTATATTACAATTGATGAGTGGTATTTTTATGGTGCTTGTCGCTATCTACGTAATGCGCTTAGCCAGTACCTTAAAATGGCTAGAGTCGTTTGCTAAAAGCTTAATTTGGCAACATATTGTTAAGCTCAATCGCTACTTAGTCCCGGTCAATACAAAAACCAAAGCGTTTTGCTACGGCGCCTTATGGGGGTGGCTACCCTGTGGCCTAGTTTATTCGGCCTTAACATGGACATTACAAGCGAGATCAGCAACTGAAGGCGCACTCATTATGCTCGCCTTTGGTGTCGGCACAATGCCTGCACTGATTGTAATAGGGCAATCGGCTCAGCTGCTACAAAAGTTTATAAATCATTTAGTTACACGTATTATTATGGGTAATTTATTGATTTGGTATGGTGTTTATTTAATTATTATTGCAACTGATAAGTTAGTACATTAACCTATCCTTATCTAAGCAAACTCATCATTTAAGATTATTGGTTAGCGCTTTGAGATTAGGAGCTCCAATTGATAACCAAATTTTCTTTTGCGTGTCATATGAGTTTGTGGCGATCTGTAGTACCAAAGCCGTTATGCTTTGTACTAGGTTGCCTTCACGTGCGTCATAGACTTATGGAAATTTTATGGACTTAAGTAATCAAAACCGCTCAAAGAGCCAATGCACAATCAGCTGCAATAATTGCAGTATCAGTCAACTTTGTCTCCCATTTTCGCTCAATGGCAGTGAAATGGACAAGCTAGATGAGATCATTGAACGTAAAAAGCCGCTTCATAAAGGAGATTTTCTTTTCGAGTCAGGTGCGCCATTAAATGCTATCTTTGCCGTTCGTTCCGGCTCATTTAAAAGCTACACACTGTCTGAACAAGGTGATGAGCAGATCACAGGATTTCACCTTGCGGGCGATCTTGTGGGTTTTGATGCCATTAATAAAATGCAGCACCAAAGCTTCGCACAAGCTTTAGAAACCTCTATGGTATGCGAAATCCCTTTTGACACCCTTGATGAGTTAGCTGGTAAGCTGCCAAAACTGCGCCAACAGATCATGCGATTAATGAGCAGTGAAATCAATTACGACCAAGAAATGTTGTTATTACTGAATAAAAAGACTGCTGAAGAACGCTTAGCAACTTTTATCTATAACCTTTCAAATCGCTTTGGCGAGCGTGGTTTTTCTCGTAAAGAATTCCGCTTTACGATGACGCGCGGTGAAATTGGTAACTACTTGGGTCTTACTGTAGAAACCATTAGTCGTTTACTCAGCCGTTTCCAAAAAGCTGGAACAATAAAGGTCGAAGGCAAGTTCATCACCATTATTGATGCTGCAGCCCTAGCTGAAACAGCCGCGATTGCATCTTGATTTAGAACAAACTATTTATCGTTAAGACTTTATCCTTAGATAGGATCGGTTACACTCAATAAGGTCAGAGGTGAAAAGCTTCTGACCTTATTTGTATACCGTTTTAAGGAGATAGTCGTGGATAAAATCAAAAGTATACTCACCGTAATTGATCCAACTAAAGAGCGCCAAAATAGCTTAGAACGCTCTATCAATCTTGCCAAGCGTACCGGTGCAGCCATCACTGCATTTATGTCTATTTATGACTTCTCCTATGAAATGACCACGATGTTGTCTAAAGACGAGCGTGAAGCAATGCGTGAAGCGGTGATCAAAGACAGAGAAGCATGGCTTGCCGATATGGTTAAGGACTTTTCTGATGTGAGTATCCAAACTAAAGTGTTGTGGCACAATCGCCCCTACGAAGCGATCATCAAAACCGTGCTTGCGCATGATTATGATTTGGTCATTAAATCTACGCATCAACACGACACCCTGAAATCAGTGATCTTCACCCCAACCGATTGGCATTTAATTCGCAAATGCCCTGCACCTCTATTACTGGTTAAAGATCACGCTTGGCCAGATCAAGGCAACATTATTGCAGCGGTAAACTCTGTCAGCGATAACGAGCAACATCAAGAACTTAATAAACGTATCATTACGGATGCTCAGTTTTTATGTGAATTAGCCAATGCCAAATTGAGCCTGGTAAACACCTATCCAGCAACGCCTGTTAATATTGCCATTGAAATTCCCGAGTTTAACCCATCGCAATACAATGAAGCCGTGAAAAAACACCATGAAGACGAAACGTTTGCACTTGCAGAAACTTATTCAATAGATAAAAGCGATTGCATCATCAAAGAAGGGCTACCAGAGGACGTTATTCCCTACGTTGCTAAAGAAAAAGATGCTGAGTTAGTGGTCATTGGCACTGTCGGTCGCACTGGACTGAGTGCAGCGCTGGTTGGCAATACTGCTGAACATGTGATTGATAGCTTAGATTGTGATGTCTTAGCACTAAAGCCTGATGGCTATAAATCCCCATTAGAAGACTAAGGCGTAGACTCGGGATAACAGCTGCTAGAAAAAGAGGTGATCCCAAGTTTAGATTGGAATGTGCGGCAAATACACAGCCACACATTCCGTTTACTTGAGCTGTGCAAGCCAAAAAGTAAAATAGTTAAGAAGTATAAGACTATTTAGGCTAGCCTGGGTAAATCACTATTGAGAATTAAATATTGGTTACATCAATGAACAATGATTCATCAATGTTTGTCGAGGAAACCACTGCTTCGTTAAAATCATAAGCTTCTCGCTCACCGTCTCTATCTAGAGGCAAACTTTCGAAATCAAAGAGTTCAGTGTCAGCCAGTTGGCTTGGACTAACATTCTGAATTGATTTGAAAATATTCTCTACTCGACCTGGCGTCTTCTTGTCCCACTCAACCAACATAGATTTAATATTTTGACGTTGCAAGTTTTCTTGCGAACCACATAGGTTGCACGGAATAATAGGAAAATCTTTGTGTTCAGCGTATTGAATAAGATCTTTTTCTCGTGCATAAGTGAGTGGGCGGATCACCACATTACGACCATCATCAGAACGTAGTTTGGGTGGCATCGCTTTCATTCTCGCGCCGTAGAACATGTTTAAAAACAGCGTTTCAACAATATCATCTAAGTGATGACCCAGTGCAATTTTTGTCGCGCCAATCTTTTCAGCAAATGAATACAAAGTACCACGGCGCAAGCGTGAACAAAGGCCACAAGTCGTTTTGCCCTCTGGTACTTTTTCTTTTACGACTGAGTAGGTATCTTTATCAATGATATAATAAGGAATGTCTAACGTTTCGAAGTACTCAGGCAAAATATGCTCTGGGAACCCAGGCTGCTTTTGATCCAGATTGACCGCGACCACATCAAAGTGAATTGGTGCCGCTTTTTTTAGGCTAAGTAAAATATCCAGCATAGCGAATGAATCCTTACCACCGCTGATACAAGCCATCACCACATCGCCTTCTTCGATCATATTGTAATCTTTGATGGCGTTGCCGACATTACGGCGCAGACGCTTTTGCAGCTTATTAAACTCTAAAACTTCTTTGCGATTATCTTGCTCTGTCATGGTGTTAGGTGCCGTATTCATACTTACTCAACTGCGTACTGTGCGCGTTATCGCGCTAGTACATTACTACATCAATTATGGGGCGCCGATTATACGTGAAATTAAGATGAGGTAAAATACAAAAATGGCGCCGCTTTGGGCGCCATAGTTGGGAACAAATAAATTAAAGGCCGAACACTACCTTTTCACTTTTTAGCATACGACTGCTTAGGTAGGTGAAAATAGCAAACAACCCCAGTGTGACCGCGCTCGACAATAATAGTTGTGGTACTGGTATCGCATTGCCTTTAATGATTTCAATCATTGCATTTTGCTGCGCTGCGATCGGCATCCACTGCATAATGTCGGTAGCAATATCATAGGTCGTTGCCATGCTCATCATTACCGGAATGAACAGCGCCATCGCCACATAAGATTGCGCTTCTTTAAATGATTTAGCTAGGAAAGAGATAAATATCAATAAACTGGCAGACATTAACGCAATAGGCAGGCCAATTATAATTGCTGAAATAATAAATTTAGGACCAATGACCACTGTAAAGCCCATCATTTCCCATGGCACCATATTATAAGCAAACTTAGATACTATGGTGGTTAACACTAAAGCAATGATAGAAAAACCTGCGATTGCCCCCACTTTAGCTAACACAATATGCATGGTACTGATCGGGTGGCTAAGTAATAGCTGTAATGAGTTACGTTCACGCTCCCCTGCACTACTGTCAATTGCCATACCCATCGCCGCATAAAATAGCGAAATAATAATAGATAATGTTGCAATACCTAATACGAAGCCTCCTTTAGAGGTCGGTGTCGCTTGGTCATGAGTTTGGACATCAATCGCACGTGCAATAGTCGGATCGATACCACGCGCGACTAATCGCAATGAAGCGACTTCGCTGTTGTATAACATGAGGTTACGCTCTAGCCGGTTAATTGATGAACGTAACTTTTGCTCCGATTTATCAGCAATGATAAATACCGTCGCACTCTTACCTTGCATCATATTTTCTTGGTAATCTTCGCTGATCTCCAAGGTAATGGCTTTAACTTCTTCGCCTTCACCATGTTCAATTTCTTTACTCGCTAAAAATTGCACTAAGTTTGGCGCATTCTCTGCGTTATTAATGGTGATTTTGAGTGCTTCAGGCGAAGCCATTTGCTTAAACATGACGGTAAACAATACACACATTAGAATAGGTGCACCGATGCAATAGTAAAGGCCAGCCATCACTGAACGTTTGTCGCGGCTTGCGTCTAACACTTCTTTTTTAAATAAAACTGAGATTAATTTCATCATGCTGCAATTCCTTCATCTGTACCTATCAGGGTAATGAAAGCTTCCTCAAGCGACGCTTTACCTGTTTGTTCACATAGGGCCTCTGGAGAACCTTCCGCGACCACTTTGCCTTTCGCCATGACCACCACATGATCACAAAGTGCTGCAACTTCTTGCATCACGTGGCTAGAAAATAAGACACAGTGACCTTGCGCCTTAAGCATCATCAACAAATCCCGTAACACTCTGGTACTCATTACATCTAAACCACGTGTTGGCTCATCAAGTACAATATTCGTTGGTTTATGCACAATTGCCTGTGCCAACGCCGTTTTCATTCTTTGGCCTTGTGAAAAGCCTTTACAGCGTCTATCCGCGATATCCAACATTTGTAGCTTTTCTAATACTTCTTGCGTCGCTGTAGCGGCCGATTTTGCGTCCATGCCACTTAGTTCAGCGTAAAATTGGGTATATTCACGCGGCGTCATGCGCTCGTAGAGCCCACATGGGTCTGGGAACAATCCTAATTGTTGTTTTGCCCTGGTTGGCTCTTTGGCAACATCAATACTATCGATAGACGCCATACCTTGATCAGCTTGAAGCAGGCCAAATACGGTCCGTAAGCAAGTCGTTTTACCAGCTCCGTTGGGTCCCAATAGTCCCGTAATTTGACCATCACGAGCGGTAAATGACAGCCCGTCTAGCGCGTTCACTTCACCAATCTTTTTATGTAAGTTATCTACTTGGATCATGAGTTACTCCTTATCAGCTGTTGCAGGGCCATTGATGTTCATAAAGAATTGTTTGCGTGTGTCTTCTTCAAGACAACTGGTATCAAAGTCTCCCACTGTCTTTTCATCGTAAAACTTAGCAATAAGCTTATTAGCACAGCTTTGCCCTGCGACAATATGCGTTGCCGTTGGTGCAACTAAGTGTGTGGCATTGTTTAGTTTTTCCATCGCAACTTCGGCCCACTGAGCAGGCGTTGCTGGGTCCAATCCGCCAGAAAGTAGTAAGGTTGGAATATCGGACGCAACGGGTTCATAGTAACTACTCGACACCGGACTCACATTCCAAATTGGGCACGTCGCATCCAATCCTGTAATCATCATCTTACCCATATAGTTTTCACCATATTTCGCTTTGTCCGCAGCCGTTAATCGTGGCCAATCTTCTCCACATACAATTGCCTGATGCATCCCCATGGCCAATCCAAGGCCGTCTTCACTTGGTGCCATCATGCCAACTAGAGGAGCAAGGTTACCTTTAGTCGCTTCACTAATCGCAAGCGGCACCAATGCTCGGGAGGTATGAGAGTAAAGCGCCATCCTAATCGCGCTAAATAGCTTCATTTTGGTCATCGTCATTGCGAGCGGTTTACTGGTTCTAGGGTGAAGCACAGAAACCTCTATCGGCGTTTGCCCAACTTGCTCCAGCAAGCTTTGCCATTGCTGCTTTAGATTAGGATAATTATTTGCACACTTTTTATCGGCTTCACATTGTGCAAATAGGGCGTTCAATGACTCTTCTATCGCGCCACCAATCGCCATTAAACTTTGGTTATTGGGTGCAAGACCATCTAACACGGCCGATGCAACACTATCAGGGAACTGTCTCATATACTCAAGTGCGATGCGTGTTCCATATGAGCCACCGTATAAGTGTAACTTGCTATAACCGAGTGCGGTTCTTACCGCGTCAAAATCTTTTGCTGCCGCAACAGTTGTGTAATCGGAAAGATCTGTGTCTAGTTTTTCTTTGCACTTTAGGGCATCTTCTTTGTAAAAATCGAGACCCAGCAAGGTATCATTTAGCGCAAATTGTTGTTCAAGGTTATCCATATCACATTGCAATAGATTGGATTTTCCGGTTCCCCGTTGGTCAACAAGTATGATGTCTCTACTTTCTCTAGCGTATTTAAGGATCCTTTCAAAATTTGCTGCGATTTCGGTGGCTGATTGTCCAGGTCCCCCTGCAAACGCAATAATCGCTTCTTGTGGGTAAAGCTGTTTTATTGCAGGAATAACCATAAAGTGAATATCAATTTTTTGTTCTGTTTTGGTTTCACTTAATGGTTGTGAGATTTTGCCGCATTGTGCTCTATCATCGAGCCCCTTTGCATAGCAAGCGGATAATTCTGCTGTTGATGCTGCTGCTTGTAATGGCAGCACAGTTCCTAAAACGAAAGGAAGCAGCGCTAGCTTTACTAAGCTTTTCTTAAACTTAAATGGCTTTTTCATAGTTATTTCCTTGTTGACTCACGGTCAGTATGCTAACTTTAAGTGAGTGTATCAGTGTATTATTGTATTAATACAGTAGAATTAGAGTAATGCTAGATCTTATTCATGTCAACCCCAACAGCGCAGAGCCGATTTATAAGCAGCTATTTGATCAGGTAGTGCGTTTAATTGTGTCAGGTAAAGCACAAGCCGGAGAAGAGCTACCTTCTGTAAGAAAGCTAGCTGAACATTTCTCGGTAAATCCGATGACTGTCTCTCGAGCAATCGGGCAACTTGTCGATCAAGGTTGGCTTGAACGAAGACGCGGTCAGCCGACACGAGTAGCACAACAGCCAACCACACAGCAGACCGATAGTCTGCTCAACAAAAACCTAGATATTTTAATTAATGATGCGAAACAACTTGGGATCACCAAGGTTGAGTTGATATCATTGATAGATAAAAACTGGGGACAAGAATAATGACAAGCCCACTACTACAATTCACCAAAATCCATAAACAATTTTCCGACAAGTCTGTTCTTGAAAACATAAACCTTACTATTGAACCTGGTATGGTTATGGGTCTACTGGGACGAAACGGTGCAGGTAAAACTACGCTACTGCGAATTGCACTTGGACTAATCGAACAAAATAGTGGTGAAGTTAGCTGCCTCAACAGCAGCAATCTAGAGCTGAGTCCTACATGCAAGAGCCAAATTGGCTATGTGCCACAGCAACCCTGTGGTTATCAAGGTTTTAAAGTCAAAGACGCCCTCGCACTGCACCGCAGCTTTTATCAAAATTGGGATAACACGCTAGAACAAGAGTGGCTTTCTCGCTTCGAGTTAGACGAAAACAAGCTAGTAAGTAACCTTTCAGTTGGTCAGCAACAAAGCTTAGCGCTGATAATGGCGATGTCGTATCGACCTAAGTTACTGATCCTTGACGAGCCTGTTTCAAATCTCGACCCCATCGCACGCCGAGAATTTATGTCGGACTTATTTGAGCTAGCGCTTGAGTCCGGCTCTGGTGTACTTTTCTCCTCGCATATTACATCTGACGTTGAGCGCGTCGCGAGTCATATTGCTATTATTAAAGATGGTAAGGTATTGGTTACTGGCGAACTAGATACACTGAAGGAACAGATTAGACTTGTTCCGCATCACCTTACAAACAACCTTCCATCAGCAGAGCTGCTTCACCAATCTGAACGTTTTAGTATTTACCAAGCTCAAGACGGCTCAAATTGGCCAACGGACCTACAGCAAAGCCATAGCAACCTTGAACAACTTTTTGTGGAGCTACACACATGAGCACGTTAACTCGGCGCAATTGGTGGACAGGGTTTTCCGGCTTTTGGTTACGAGAGTGTGGCTCTGCAAATTTTTTCATTCCGGGGATCTTAGCTTCTATTGCTACACCATTATTAACCTTAATAGAAGAGCAAAACATACAAACATTTAGCTTGGTCTTTGCTATCAGCGCCTTATGGATGGCTTTTTGCTGGCAGTTAGTGAAATTACAAGCACAGGAAAGCGCATTACTATTCCCTGCAATTAAACGGCACGTATACTTACAAGGACTTGTAATACTAGTCGTTGGCTACATGTTCAATGCACTCGCTCTTTTCAACCGCCCCGCGCCAGAAGTTGCTTATGCCATGTTGTTTGCAACAAGTTTTGGTGGTAGTTTCTTTTTATTATGTATTCGAAATAGCTTTTATTTCAAACATAATAGCTACGTTTTCATGCTCGTACTCATGCTCGCTATGTTTTTTGGTGATACTCCACAAGTTTTAGCACTCCTCGCCATTCCCTTCATATTAGTGGCAGTTTATCTGCTGGTTACACGAAATAATAACTGTCAATGGCATCATTTGGCATATCAAACCTACATAAATAATATACAGACTGGCTGGCTCCCGAGTAATACCTTTACCCCTGATTTCCTCACTCAGCGGTTTAGGCAATTTTTTATGCCGATGAGCTATTTTTCAGGCAACCTGTTGATACAAACTTGTCAAATATTTTTTCTCTCAGGGCTTTTAGCCATTGTGGCAGTCGGCTTTTTTGGTGTCACAATTCAATTTATCACTGGCTTTACCGATATGCTTGTTTTGATGGTCGCTATTTTTGTCTGTTGGTCCAAACTACAAACAAAAATGACATGGGACCAGCTCTATCTATTACCTGTCTATTCAAGCCTAAAATCAATTAAACAGGCCTATCACGTCGCAGCAGTTAAGCTTGGCTTTTGCTTATCTTTGTTTCAACTTACAGTATTGCTGGTTTGCAGCTTCCTTACCACATTTGAGACTGTGGTTTTCTACCTTATAATATTTATCGGCTCGGTTGCAGGATTTATTCTTTGCGTTGCGCTAGGGAGCATCATAACGAGCGCCCTTACATTGTCACTTTCGTGCATGTTCGTAATCATTTTACATAGTGCGTTTAAATCTTACCTGTTAAATCACGAACACTCAGTTGCCACTCTATATCTGTTATTGGGCTATGTTGTGGTAGCCACTTCATTGCTCCTTTACAGTAATAGAAAGTTTGACTAAGACGTGCTCGGATCCGAGATGTTGCTCATATAGGCGTAGCACGAACCAAAGACTGTGCTAATAAGAATAAAAGAGTGATAGTGAGCATAAGTCGATTATCACTCTTTTTATCCGCTATATTTAATGGGAGTGGGTTCGACTATTAATAAAGTCGGTAACCGAAAACAACACCCCAGAGATCACGAAAGTAATATGTATGCCTACTTTCCAAGCAAGCTGCTCACTGGTTAAGTCTTGAGAATGGATAAAGACTTTGAGTAGTTCTACCGCAGATATTGCTACGATGGCACTGATCAATTTGATTTTAAGGCCCGAGAAGCCAACCTTTCCCATCCAAGTCGGCTTATCTTCTTGGGGCTCAACATTGAGCTTAGAAACGAAATTCTCGTAGCCACTAAAAATAATAATGATCAACAACCCGGCCAGTAAAGCCGTATCAACCAATGTTAAGATACCAATGAGTAACTCTTGGTTTGTCGCCGTAAGCGCACTGATGGTCATCACATAAAGCTGTTTAAAGAACTTAAGTAACAACAACACAATCGCGAGCAGTAGGCCAACAAAGAAAGGCGCTAACAGCCATCTTCCTTTAAATAAGGTTCTTTCTAAGAGATATTCATAACGATTAAATTGCTCATTCGCAGACTTAGTTTCTTGCTCCATGTTTTTGATTTTCACCATGTTTAGTTAGTTTTACTTAACCTTTGAATGTAGCATCAACGCTTGTATTTCTCACCATTTATTAATGTAAATTTGAATCAATTTTCTGCTCTTAAGGAGAAAATTAATTCGTTTTCCTTATTTTAAATTTTGCTTTAAAACATGCTTGTTCTTTCAACTAACAGGTAACACGAATGAAAACCTTAGTTTCATCATTAATCATCGCTCTATCTCTTTTTGCTTGTGTACAAGTACAAGCGGATGAAGAGTTACCAGTCGCGCCTGCAGATTTGGTTCAAGAGTTAACTCAAATGTGCCTTGATTGGGCAAAAGATGATGATGTACAAGCATCTGAGATGAAAAAATATGTTTTGAATTGCGTTAACGACGAGCTAGAAGCAACTGGCTATCAAAAAGTCAAAGACGTAAACATTAAATAACACCATTTGTTTTAAGTAAATGAGTTATTTCACCCTTCAAATTGCTTGGAGAATTAGTGTAATTGGTATAATACCAGTTCGCTTAATTAAGTGATGGCATTCATGATGAAAAGGCCGCTCAATACGTTGAACGGCCTTTTGTTTTTAATAACATTTTGGACAAAATATCCATAGCATCCGAAGACGCTTATCGATGTTTGGCTAGCCGTTAAGCTTTCTTTTTCTTGGTAGTTTTCTCTTCTTCTACCCATTTACCATTGCTATACGTCGCTTTCCAACCCGTCGCTTTACCATCCACTTCTGTCATCACATATTGTGTCTTGGTTTTTCTAGAGTAACGAACAATCGCAGGATTACCATCCGAGTCTTGCTCAGGCGCATCAGCCAGATAATAGAATTTAGGTGAAATTCTATCTCTAAAGCGTTTTAGCTCTGATACTTTAGGAGCACGTGTTTCACGTGACTTCGGGAATGTGTGCGCCGCTAAGAAAATACCTGAAGCGCCATCTCGAAGCACAAAATGCGCGTCCGATTTTTCGCATTCTAGTTCCGGTAGCGGAACTGGATCTTCTTTCGGTGGCGCAGCTTCACCATTTTTCAATAGTTTACGTGTATTTTTACAGTCTTCATTTGTACAACCAAAATACTTACCAAAACGGCCAGATTTAAGCTGCATATCCGAGCCACACTTGTCACACTCAATCAGTGGTCCATCGTAGCCCTTGATCTTAAATGCACCTGTCTCAATGACATAGCCCTTACATGCTGGATTATTACCGCATACATGGAGTTTTTTCGTTTCATCAATAAGATATGAATCCATTGCTGTTTCGCAAATTGGGCAACGCTTCATATGACGAAGTGATTCGGCTTCCGCCTCTTCATCCGCATCCGCGGCAACCGCTTCGTCACCTGACACGAGATTAATTGTCGTAGTACAGCGCTCTTTTGGCGGTAAGTTATAGCCTGTACAGCCAAGGAATACCCCAGTAGAAGCAGTACGAATACCCATCTTACGTGAACATGTAGGACAATCTATGTCTGTTTCGACCATCACATTTTGTCGCATGCCGCCTTCACTTTCATCGCCAGCTGCGATTTCTAGCTGGTTAGAAAAGTCGGCGTAAAACTTATCAAGTACCTGCGTCCATAAGCGTTCACCTTCTGCGATATCATCAAGGCGACCTTCCATTTTTGCGGTAAAGTCAAAGTCCATTAAATCGTTAAAATTCTCAACGAGTCTGTCAGTTACGATCTCGCCCATTTTTTCAGCGTAAAAACGGCGGTTTTCAACTCGGACATAACCACGGTCCTGAATCGTCGAAATGATAGCAGCATAGGTAGATGGACGACCAATACCACGCTTTTCTAATTCCTTAACTAAGCTTGCTTCGCTGAAACGTGCTGGTGGTTTAGTAAAGTGCTGCTTAGGATCAATTGCAATAAGATCAAGCTTGTCGCCAACTGAAACACTTGGAAGCGCCTGCTCTTCTTCATTCTTCTTACGAACGGATGGTTGTACACGTGTCCAACCATCAAAACGTAGCACGCGCCCTTTCGCTTTTAACGTGTAATCTTCCGCAGCGACGGTCAGCGTCGTTAAGTCATACTCTGCAGGCATCATCTGACACGCCACAAACTGACGCCAAATAAGCTCATAGAGCTTCTTAGCATCAGCCTCTACGCCGTCTAAATGACCGGATAAGATTGTCACATCAGAAGGACGAATTGCCTCATGCGCCTCTTGTGCGTTGCCTTTTGCGGAATAACGCAGCGGTGCTTCTGGTAAATACTTACTACCAAATTCACTATCGATATAGCCACGACACATTTCTAACGCATCGTTTGATAAATTCGTCGAGTCTGTACGCATATAGGTGATGTAACCCGCCTCGTATAGACGCTGCGCTAACATCATGGTTTTCTTTACGCCATAGCCTAAACGAGTACTTGCCGCTTGCTGCATTGTCGAGGTAATAAATGGCGCACTCGGCTTACTCTTACTTGGCTTTTCTTCAACCTTGACTACTTCGTAAGCACTGTTTTCAAGCACTTGTACGGCTGTATCAGCTTGCGCTTTATTTACTGGCTTAAATGCTTCGCCTTTAAACTTAGTAACCGCTAGGCGAATATCATCTTTTGTTGCTTTAACATCAGCGTGAATATCCCAAAACTCTTCTGGAATAAACGCTTTAATCTCACGCTCTCGTTCAACAAGTAATCTCACAGCAACAGATTGTACACGACCTGCCGATAACCCTCTTGCTACTTTTTGCCAAAGCAGCGGGGACACCATAAAGCCAACAACACGGTCAAGGAATCGTCTTGCCTGCTGCGCATATACCATGTCGGTGTTAAGGTCGCCAGGCGCCTCAAACGCTTGAGTTATCGCGTTTTTGGTGATCTCGTTAAAGACCACACGCTTATACTTGCTCTCATCGCCACCGATAATCTGCTCAAGGTGCCAAGCAATGGCCTCCCCTTCTCTATCCAAATCGGTTGCGAGATAGATATGGTCAGCATCTTCAGCAAGCTTTTGTAGTTCTTGAACTACTTTTTCTTTACCCGGCAAAATTTCGTAATGCGGTTCCCAACCCTTCTCAGGATCAATCCCCATCCTCGCAACTAAATTTGCATAATCTTTTTGCTTTTTATATTGCGCTTTTTCTTCAGGTGACATTTTACGTACTTCAGCTGGCGACTTAGTTGCCAAGCCTTTCGTTTTACCTGCCCCTGAGGTAGGAAGATCTCGAACATGACCTACACTGGATTTAACAATGTAATCCTTGCCGAGGTATTTATTGATTGTTTTTGCCTTCGCGGGAGACTCTACAATTACTAGCGATTTGCCCATAGCTGCCTATTTTTGACCGATTCTGTCTGATGTTTGCCCTTACTTGGGCGTTAAATTACTTATAGGTATATCTACAAACACCTATTGTTACAAGCTAAAAATACTAACTTTTCCCTGATCACCGAATTATTATCCAATTTGTGTACAATATTCAGCCAATTTAGGGACGCATTCATATATATAAGGTTAAGGCACGGGAATATAAAGGAATAGAAACAAAAATGCCAACCCGAAAGTTGGCATTTGTTGAATTATCCTGCGTCTGTAACGCTTATTCCTATTGATTGTGTCTTTCGTTCGTCATCATCATCTCCCAAAGCTGGAAAAGTAAATTTGATCCCTAATACACCAGAAAGTTTGTTGTTTGGCTCAGCTTCCCTCGCCAACGTAACGTTGAAGAAGTTTGGCTTGTCACTTGTGTAATTCCCTAAGGTGCCAGACACACTTCCACTGGTTAATTCACCGTTATTTGTTGAAATCTCGACTTCTGTGCCAGCCGGAAGCGGATTACCAAACTCATCAGTGAAATAAATTGTAATAGGAACAGCTGAAGGGCTACCTGCTGCCGTAAAATCTACACCGGCGAGATCGCATACTCCCTCTACTCCAGATGGTTCAAGCACTAAGCCATTCCCACTTGGGCACGTATTCGAACCTGCAAGCGCAGCCGGCACTGTAAATCGCACAAAAGCGTTATCGCCAGACATTATCAATTCAAATTGTCTGTATACATTAACTAGCTCTTTCGTACATTCTCCTGCAGCTTCAGCGGCTTCTGAACAAAGCAAGCCATTATACTTGCCGTCCCCTTCATAAACACCGTTACCATCGTTATCAAAATCAAAGCGACCATTGTTATTGCTATCCATCCACCAATCGTCATGACCGCCATTTACAGTTCCGGTTGGAGAACAAGGTCCAGTGTTTGCGGCAGAATCACAATTCTCTTTATCAAAGCGACCATTTTCATTGGTATCTAGGAATGCTTCTGTAAGGTCAAACTCTTGGCGATATTCGCCAATATCAAATCGACCATTACGGCGCTCTACACCACCGCTTGATTGCTCATCTCTGAAATTTTCTTGGCCTTTAACAAAAGCCAACACGCTTACACGCCCACCCATTACAATTCGTCTAAGCGCAGTTGCAGCATCGTCGCCCGACGAAGCGTCTTTTTGTCGTAGCATGCCATTAATACATGGTGCAGCACTACCAAAATATGGGTCACAGTTCCAATTAGCTGAGTCTTGCTTTTGAGTATTTGATAATGTAGCTGCTAGCCTAGGCGCTACCGCTTCAAAGGTATTCGCATTGCCATCTATATCACCAATGCGGTTACCCCAACGATATTCATAGAAAGGTCTATCTCCTTGGCTGCGCCATACCACAGTACAAGCAGCATTATTCGTTCTACAATCATAAGTGTCCTCAGACTCAGTACTACCAATAGCACCGGCTTCAGCAATCACCGTTGCAGCGACACCATCAGCATTAAACTGATTGAATTGATCACCAAAGAACAAGGTAATATTTGTTGTTACCCCATTATAATTAAGCGAGTTGGTATTGAATGTAACAGGGGAAGCATCAAACGTATCCTGATCTGTGACACCTGAGCTTAAAATTAACCCTGACGATACGCCAAATATTTGCTCACTTAGCTCAATAGTATGCATTACACCTGTAGGACAACGAGCATCGTCGTTTGATGCATCTGCATCATTACATGCTTTGGCGATATCCGTCCAACAGGTAATCGCATCACCATCAGGTAAATTCGCGTAAGATTCTTCAGGGATATAACATGCACTAACAACGAGCGGACCTGGCACAATACCAGACTTAACAGTCGTTCTTACAATACCATTTGCATTGGTGTTTCCGGTAATTTGCGTCAGCGATGCAAGACCTTGCTCATCTGACAACCTAAAGTCGACTCGAGCACGTGGAATTGCAAGGTTATCTTCATCTACCAGTTTAAAGCTCACAACAGATTGGGTTGGTAAACCGCCTTCACCTGGAGGTAAAGCAATAAACTGATTAAATCCATCTTCCTCAGGTAAAAACTGTACCGCTTGTGCAAGTGCACTATCCACTTCAATAATTGTTTCTTGATTTATTGGAGAGCTGCCGTTTTGAATAGTAACAGAAATTCTATCTTCGCCTTGACAACCTTTTGCACGGTAAGTAGAGCGGGCGAAGCCATTGGAGGTATTTACCGTTTCATCTAATTCGGCCAGCGCAGGGGTTGCTATAGAACAAGCTGAGCTAAATGCAACTTCAACAGCACTATTGATTAATGCCCCATTCTGATCTTTCAGTGTCACAGTAATAACCGTACTTCCACCTGCGGAAAGCTTTTGTTGGACGCCATTGCTATCCACCAAACCGTTGTCAATCGTAACATTCAACTGAGCAACACCAACATTAAAATTGATAGCCTGAGTAACATCGACATAATCTGGAGAGTTTACGGTAATGGTACCTGCGCCACCTTGGTTACCAGGCTGAAACTTTAAGATTGCAATACCAAAAGAATCCGTCAACGCAGTGCCTGTCGATGGTAAAATAGTCCCTAAAGTAGTTTCAGCGCTAATTAACCCGTTGGCAATAGCATCGCCAGTTTGGCTAGATGTCATTTTGATGAATACATCAGCCGTCTCGTTTGACGATACTTGATTGACGCGAGTACACCCAGCAGCGATAGGATCTATCATGGCCTGATCTCGGCTATCATCCCATCCAGCAGGGCATTTACTTAATAGCATGACCTCAAGTTTTGCAGACGCTGTTACATTGCCGTCATCGCCGCCACCTTGAGAGGTAAAATCAAAAGATCCCGTTGCACTATTATCGCCTTGAGTGTAAGTCGCCGTAATACGTCCAGCACCTACAGTAGCAGTTACTTTTAGAGTAATTGACGCTTTACCCTCATCATTGGTAAGGACAGACCCTGAGCTGGGTTCCATGGTTGCAAATTCGTCGCTCTCAAAAACGACTCGACTATTTGCCAGAGGGCTACCATCTTTTGTTAACGTGGCAGTGATTACTAAAGGAGATGAAGATGAAAGTGTATTCGTAGAATTACCACTAGTATCCGCTCCTGAAAGCGTAATGGCATAAGTGCCATCGCTACCATCATCACCATTATCTGTATCTTTTTGAATACTGCCGCCGCCACCGCACGCGGTCAGTAAGAATGCTAGCATCAGTATGCTAAAATAGCGCATCAAGGGCATTCACCTATCTCCCTAGCTAAGTTAATTTTATTATTGTTCAATAGTAACCCAATTTTATCGATAAAATCACAATTTTTTATTAGATTAGGTAGATTTTCTGTCGTGAAATGCTGTTCATCTGCGCCAAGCCTGTTAAGCTTTAGCAGTTTTAAGATACATAGTGTTAGGGCAATGTCAGAAAATAAAAAAATGGGCCTAACGGCGCGCATTATGATAGGCATGGTGTTGGGGGTTGTACTAGGCCTCACCCTTCAAGCCATCCTAGGTAAGAATAAAGAAATACTTATTCCTTTAGGTCTCTTTGACCTCCCCATTAAAGGTTTCTTCGTTGACGGTTTATTCCACATCGGTGGGCAGATCTTCATTGCAAGCTTAAAAATGCTTGTTGTTCCTTTAGTGTTTATTTCTCTTGTATGTGGCACATGTAGCCTTAGTGACCCAAAAAAATTGGGCCGCTTGGGTGGTAAGTCCATTGGTTTGTATCTCATTACAACAGCAATCGCAATCACGGTAGCGATTACGCTCGCACTACTTATTGCACCGGGTGGTGGCGTTGAAATTCCAAACAGCGCGTCATTTGACGCAAAGCAAGCGCCGACACTTGTGCAAGTCATAATCAACATGTTCCCGACCAATCCAATTGACGCGATGGCCAACGGTAACATGCTTCAAATCATCGTCTTTGCGCTACTATTTGGCATCGCTATGGCGCTCAGCGGCGATGCTGGTGCTCGCCTAGCAACCGTATTTGAAGACCTAAATACAGTGGTGCTTAAGCTAGTCACTTTATTGATGAATGTCGCTCCATATGGCGTATTTTGTTTAATGGCTAAGTTGTTTACAACGATCGACATGGGGTTAATCGCCGAGCTCGGCAAATACTTTATGGTAGTGTTGGCAGCTCTGCTAATTCATGCATTCATTAACTATTCAATTTTGTTCAAGCTGTTAACAGGCTTGAGCCCTATTATCTTCCTGAAGAAGATGAAAGACGCATGCATGTTTGCCTTTAGTACGTCAAGCTCAAGTGCAACTATGCCCGTAACACTGGAGACCGCGACTAAGAAACTAGGTGCGCATAACTCAGTTGCCTCTTTTACGATCCCTCTGGGTGCAACCATTAATATGGATGGCACGGCTATCATGCAAGGTGTTGCAACGGTCTTCATCGCTCAGGTATTTGGCGTAGACCTCACCATCAATGACTATCTCATGGTTATCTTGACTGCGACTCTTGCCTCAGTTGGTACGGCAGGCGTGCCTGGTGTTGGCTTGATCATGCTTGCAATGGTGCTTAACCAAGTTGGATTGCCTGTTGAAGGTATCGCGCTTATCATTGGTGTAGACAGACTATTAGATATGACAAGAACAGCAGTTAACGTAACAGGTGACTGTATGGTAACTTGTGCTGTGGCCAAATCTGAAAACGAATTTGATATCGATGTTTTCAACGACCCTGATGCAGCAAAAGAACTAGAAGAAACCACTTCTAAAGCAAAAGCGTAAATATCAATAACGCAGCTAACTATAAATAGCTGCGTTATTTTCCTCAACTAGCCAACTCAATACTCCTCTCTGCGACATATCAGCTATCCATACCCTTTTCTTCATTGTCACTTTTTCCTAGTTACAGAATAAGATTAAGCAGAAGATTCTCCATGCCTATGCGTGTGAGTGCTTTAGTTATAGCAGGATTTGGACGTGAAGTTATCGGTAATCCTCTCTCATCTCAAAGATAGAACACTTATCTAGACATTTGCTCAGGCTAAGTCCTGTGCAACAAATACACTGTTGTGGATAATACCAATTAGTCTTAATACTTGCTCAATTTGAAGGAGCAAATCTGACGCTAACGGCGTTAAAAATTTCTCATTTAGAACAACTAAATAACCTGAGCTGCGGATAATTAATGCCTTTCTAGCAGCCAGTTTTAGCGCTAACTGCGTTGAATTCA
>NZ_JAKRFW010000044.1:0-47295 GCF_022347905.1 Pseudoalteromonas sp. Of11M-6
TAGATTACTAGGCGGCAAGTCGAGCGTCGCGACCAAAACACACTCAGGAGAACAAAAATCAAACAGCAAAGATCAACAGACCCTAGATCTTTCTTGCTACCTGAAGTGCCTCTGCAATCGCTCGCTTAGCATCAATCGCTGCAGCCAGTTTGGCCCCACCGATAACGTGCTGATTCTCAGGTAGTGCCTCTTTATCGAACAAGCTATCGTTAGAAACTTGTCCAATACAAGCAATGACCGTATCGACATCTAACAGTTGCTCTTCACCCGCAACTCTTACGGTCAAACCTTGATTATCAAAGCTGATATATTCGCATTCTGCAATTTGCTGAACATTGTGGTGTTTTGCAACGGCTCTGTGGATCCAACCGGTGGTCTTACCTAAGTCTTTACCAAAACGTCCTTCAGAGCGTTTTAACATATAAATCGGCCTTTGCTCTTGTGAAGGCTGCGCTTCGCATTCTATTCCCCATTGAGATTTAAAATCAGGGATCGTTTGTTCTCGCTGTTCAGTTAAAAACGCTACCATGTCAAAGCCAATACCACCGGCACCTAAAATAGCAATTTTATTACCTAATTCTACTTCACCTTTAATCACTTCGTCATAGGCAAACACACGTTTCCCATCTGCGCATTCTATTTTCGACATACGTGGGCTTACACCCGTTGCAAATACCACATCATCAAACGCGTTTGCCATTGTTTCTTCGTATGGTGTATTTAAGCAAAGCTCAACGCCCAAGCGATTTATTTCGCTGACATAGTATTTAAGCGTATGTTGGAAATCTTCTTTACCTGGTATTCGCATCGCTAAATTAAACTGACCACCAAGCTCGCTACCTTTATCAATCAACTTAACTTGGTGGCCTTTTTTAGCGAGATAGTAACTTACAGACAACCCAGCAGGTCCTGCCCCAACCACGAGTACTTGTTTTTTCCTTTGGGCGGTATGAAGTGGATAATCCAATTCAAATCCGGCTTGTGGATTTACCAAACATGTTGCTCGTTTACCTTTAAATACGTGGTCTAAACAACCCTGATTACAGCCGATGCAAATATTGATTTGTTCCGAGCGCTGCTCTTGATATTTGTTAAAGAATTCAGGATCAGCCAGTAATGGACGCGCCATAGAAATAAGGTCGGCATCACCTTTGGCTAAAATGTCATTAGCAAGATCTGGCGTGTTAATCCTATTTACTGCTACAACGGGTATATCGACAGCCTGTTTTAGCCTATGTGACGCTTCACGGTAGGCACCAGGAGGCACCATTGATGCAATTGTTGGAACGCGCGCCTCATGCCAACCAATACCGGTGTTAAGAATATCCACACCTGCCGCGACCAAAGCTTTGGCTTGAAGCACAACTTCTTCTGGAGTTGAGCCATTTGGGATTAAGTCCATGACCGACAGGCGAAAAACGATAATGAACTTATCGCTCACTTTCGCTCTAACCGCTTTTACAATATCTGTTGCCAATCGCATTCTGTTTTCTAAGCTACCACCATAGTCATCAGTGCGCTTATTGGTATGACCCGCCATAAACTCATTGATTAAATAGCCCTCTGAACCCATGATCTCCACACCATCGTAGCCTGCTTTTTCGGCCAACTTAGCTGAGTGAGCAAAGTCTTTAATCGTACCTTTGATGGCACTTAAGCTCATTGCTTTTGGTTTATATGGATTAATCGGTGCTTTGATCGCACTAGGTGCAGTGTTGAATGGATGATAAGCATAGCGCCCAGCATGTAGTAACTGTAGACAAATTTTGCCGCCGTGTTTATGTACTACCTCGGTGTATGCTTTGTGTTTAATTACATCGTATAACGAGTTAAAAGAAGAAGAAATTGGTGTCAACTTACCACGTAGATTTGGACTGTAACCACCAGTTACGATCAGGCCCACTCCACCTCTTGCTCGTTCTTCATAAAATGCAGCGAGCCGCTTTCGGTTGTGCCACCCTTCTTCAAGCCCGGTATGCATTGATCCCATTACCAAGCGATTTCGCAAACTGGTATGTTTAAGTTGTAGTTCTTGTTCTAACATTTGCCGCCCCACAAAACTGGTCTTACCTGTGAACATTAACGTTTTTTTATTATTTGGCAAGTCTTAAGAAGAAAGAAATTAACGAATTTGGCAGCATTGGCGATATTTCAATCATGAAAATACTTCGTTACGTTTTTCTATTATTCATGAAACTCGCTCTGATATATGATAAATGTATAGAGTTGTATTGAAGTTAAGCATAAGGGATCATTTTGAAACTGATAGCGAATATTTTTAAGGGCATTTGGGCCACACTGAACTTTTCTAGGCGATTAATTCTAAATCTGCTGTTTTTATTCATTCTTATCGCCATAGTGATAAGCATTGTATCTGGTGAGGATCAGGTTGAGGTCGAAAGTAAAAGCGTATTACGTTTAAACCTAAACGGTATCATAGTCGAACAATTGACCTATGTTGACCCAGTTGAGGCGGCCATGAGTGATGCTTTCGCCGATTCAGAAGAGCCAAGTGAAATTTTGTTAGATGATGTCATTGATGTTATCAATAAAGCAGCTCAAGATGACCGCATTACAGTGATGTATCTTGATTTACAACGTCTTCATAGCGCCCATCTCGACAAATTACGAGATATCAAAGACGCGCTCGCGCAATTCAAAGCTGCGGGCAAAAAAATCTATGCTCATGGCGCTTATTACACTCAAGCTCAATATTATCTCGCCTCAGTAGCCGATGAAATTTCTCTACATCCTTACGGTGGGGTTAACATCACCGGTTTTGGCATGTACCCGCTGTATTTCAAAGAGGCGCTTGATAAGCTTAAAGTTACGCAGCATATTTTCCGCGTTGGTACATACAAGTCGGCCGTTGAACCTTATATTCGCAGCGATATGTCACCAGAAGCAAAAGAATCAAATCTTGGATGGATCACCCCGCTTTGGACACAATATAAAACAGAAGTAGCCGAAAACCGCGGTTTTGATGTGGCTAATTTTGATGAAACCTTCGCAGCATTAACAGACAAAATGGAAGCTGCACAAGGCGATTCCGCCAAATATGCTATCGACAACCAATGGGTCGATGCATTAACCACCAATCAAGCATTTGCTCAGAAACTGATCGATGAAGTTGGTCTTGATGCAAAGGGAAAATCTTTTAAACAGGTCTCGTTCAGTCAATATCTATCGACGTTACCGCCTAAAGAGTTTGCAGAAAATCCATTTACCGAGAAAGTCGCTGTGGTTGTTGCTAAAGGTCAAATCTCTGATGGCAAGCGTAAAGCGGGAGCTATTGGTGGCGATTCAACAGCAGCACTACTTAAGAAGGCTCGCCTTAACGACAAAGTGAAAGCCGTTGTATTAAGAATTGACTCTGGCGGTGGTAGCATGTTTGCTTCTGAAACCATTCGTAATGAAGTTATTGCACTAAAGGCCGCAGGAAAACCCGTGATAGCATCAATGGGTTCAGTTGCAGCTTCCGGCGGTTATTGGATTGCGGCATCAGCTAATGAAATTTGGGCATCGCCAAGCACTATCACGGGTTCTATTGGTGTATTTGGCATGATAATGACCTTTGAAAATGCAGCAAACTCATTAGGAATATACTCTGATGGTGTTGCGACAACCGAACTAAAAGGCCAATCTCCATTCAGAGGGATAGATGGTGGCTATAAAAATCTAATCCAAATGGGCGTTGAAGATGCCTATGATAAATTTATTTCCATGGTTGCAACCGAACGAAACCTTGATAAGTCAGCGGTTAATGAGGTTGCGCAAGGACGAGTATGGCTAGCAACTCAGGCGCTTGATTTTGGCCTAGTCGATAAGTTAGGTAACAAAAATGATGCCATTGAAGCGGCTGCAAGTCTTGCTAATTTAGAGATGTATGATGTTATCACTATTGAACAAACACTCACCGAGCAAGAAAAGCTGATGCAGCAATTATTTGGTGCGTCTATAGTGCAAAGTGCCATTAGTGCCCTTGTACCTGAGCAATCAATATTCGCAAAAACTGCATTAAATGCCCTAGACAGCGTTAGCAATACAATAGCACTACAAACTCAAATGTTAGGCCAGCTTAACGATCCTAACCATGTCTATACGCTTTGCTTAGTGTGTAACGTTTCACCTGAGTAAAATCGATTAAGCACTGCAATTGTGGTGCTGTAATTGTTATACTGAGCCCAGATTTTATTCTGGGCTTTTTTATGAAAAGAAAAAAAATATATATCGCCTATACCGGTGGTACCATTGGTATGAAGCAATCCAGTCGTGGTTACGTTCCGGTTGCAGGATATCTAACAGATACGGTAAAGAATAACGCTGAGTTTACTCGCGATGAAATGCCGCTTTTTGATATTCATGAATATTGCCCGTTAATTGATTCGTCGGATATGTCACCGCATCACTGGCAGCTTATCGCGGATGACATTCAATCAAAATATCACGACTACGATGGTTTTGTGGTGCTCCATGGTACAGATACCATGGCCTATACTGCCTCTGCGCTATCCTTTATGTTTGAGAACTTAACTAAACCTGTGATAGTGACCGGCTCTCAAATTCCGTTGTCACAACTGCGCTCTGATGGTCAAGTAAATCTGTTAAACGCGATGTATTTGGCTGCTAACTACCCTATTGCCGAAGTGAGTTTGTTTTTCAACAATAAACTTTACCGCGGTAATAGAGCAATCAAAGCTCATGCTGATGGCTTCGATGCATTCGCCTCTCCAAACCTTTCGCCGCTGGCACAAGCTGGGATCAATATTCAGCTGATCGAAGGGAAGCTAAGCCCTTACGTTGAGCAAAGCTTGCAAGTCACCAAGATTTCACCTCAACCTATCGCGGTAATGCATTTGTATCCTGGGATCTCAACAGAAATCCTTAAGAACCTAATGCGTGGTGAGATGAAAGCATTAATCTTATTGAGCTTTGGTGTTGGTAACGCGCCACAAGACGAGCATTTTTTAACTGAGCTTAAAGCAATCAGCGATCGTGGAGTGGTGATAATAAACCTCACCCAATGTATTCAAGGAAAAGTGAATATGGGCGGCTACGCGACAGGAAATGCGTTATTAAACTGTGGTGTGTTCAGTGGCTACGATATGACACTAGAAGCGTGCTTAACAAAACTACACTACTTATTTAGCCAGCAGCTAGAGCTTGAAACGATCCGCCATTTGATGCAAGACAATCTGCGCGGTGAGCTAACTCGATAGCAGTAAAGCGAAAAAGTAACACAACAAAAAGGCCGTGATATCTTCACCACGGCTTTTAAATCAGCTCGAACTACTCCGAACGTCGATTATTATCTAACTTTTGCTTCGATATCGACAAGATCAGTAAGGTGACAAGTTTCACCACTGTGTGTCTTTATACCGTGCTCACCAAAGTAATCACGCTGTGCTTGCACCAAGTGCCCGTTGCTTGGCGTGCTCAGTGTTGCAATATAAGTTTGCGTCGCAGCAAGCACTGGGAAAGACAAACCAGTCGCCACCGCTTTACCTGTAATGCTACGTAGTGCAAGTGCAGGCTTCTCAAGTGAATCGATAAATTCAACACCTTCAGCGATATCATCTAAGTAATCAGCTCGGATAATACAGCCCGCACGCCAGGTTTGTAGCGTTTTATTGAGATCCACTTTCCATTGGTGTGCACGTGACGCGCCCTTAATCAGTGCAAGACCTTGGCGGTAGCATAGCAAACTGGCAAAATAAAACGCATCTTTTAACTCGTCTAAATCAACCTCAATTGTTTGCGTTGATTTATTCACATACGTCATTTCTTTTGCAGCTGGAGTATCAATAGTATTGGTGAGATGGCGAGCTTGTACCGCAGCCACAAGCGAAGGTACGGCAATACCAAGCTCCAGTGCGTTTTGCGCCGTCCAAAGGCCAGTGCCCTTAGCTCCTACCTTATTGTCGATAAGGTCGACTAAAGACTCGCCCTGATCTGTTTCTAGACTTAAAATGTGGCTAGAAATTGCAAGTAGATAACTATTTAATTTACCTTCAGACCAAGATTCAAAAATCTCAGCAACTTCTTTAGGAGAGCGACCGGTCCCCAAGCGTAGCAATTGATAAAGCTCGGCAATAAGCTGCATCAACGCATACTCAATACCATTGTGCACCATTTTAACAAAGTGACCGCTGGCCGATTGCCCTACACGCGCGAAACATGATTCGTTGTTGTAGCTCGCAGCAACTTTTTCGAACCAAGGCTCGATACGCTCCCAGCCACCTTCTGAACCACTTGCCATCATTGCAGGACCATGGCGTGCACCTTCGGCACCGCCAGAAATCCCCATAGTGGCAAACTCAAATTTATTCTGATATTTCAATTTACGTGCAATACCATCTTTGTAATTACTGTTACCACAGTCAACGATGATATCGTCTTTCTCAACTCCAGCTTCAACCAAATCGCTACAAACTTTATCTACTAGTTCACCTGCTGGAACGAGTAATAAAATCGAGCGAGGAGTCTCTAATCTTCTGATCATATCACCGAGATCAGACACTATGTGTAAGCGCTCCGCCATACCTAACGACTGTGCGCAACTCAATAATTCCGCACCTACTTCGGGGTTCTTGTCATAAGCGACTAAGGTCATCCCCTTCTCAATTAGATTTAGCGCGAGGTTTTTACCCATCACACCCAAACCAACTAATGCAACCTGCATTTAGTTTCCTCCTCGGTAACATCAAAACTTTATGCGTTCGTGTATGTGCATTATACCTGAGCGACCATGATTGACCAGCGAGACACACAATTCACTGGTATCATATCGGTCCCCAAAATATGACAGCTAACACAATTCACTGTATAGCAATATAGTGACAGCAGCACGAATTCACCAATTTTGTGATAAATCTCAAATGGTCCCCTAAGCTGTAAGGTAAAATATTCGAGATTGACGGCCACTGACACCGGTGTCATAATGATGACATATAGATCATATAACTTAATTCGAGTGTTAAAAAGGGTTTTGCATAATTCTTTATGCTCTAATTAGTTAAATCGTGATTTTACAATGTGGCATGTGTAAAAAAACAGCAATTTTGATTTACTTTTAACACATTCATAAGTTTTTGCTTACCTTGATAAGCTAACAGGAGAATCTGATGCTTAGACGCACAAAAATCGTCGCAACACTGGGGCCAGCGACGGATAGAGATAACAACTTAGAAAAAATCATTCGTGCCGGCACCAACGTAGTCAGACTAAACTTTTCACACGGTGTAGCTCAAGATCACAAAAATAGAGCCGAAGCCGTTCGCGAAATTGCTAAACGCTTAGGTGTAAATGTAGCGATCCTTGCAGATTTGCAAGGTCCTAAAATCCGCGTTTCAACATTTAAAGAAGGCAAAGTGTTCTTAGAAGTGGGTGTAAAATTCACGCTCGATGCAAAAATGGAGCCTGGCCAAGGTCACGTTGAAGCCGTGGGTATCGACTATAAAGAATTACCGAATGACGTAAAACAAGGTGATTTGCTGTTATTAAACGATGGACTTATTCAGCTTGTTGTTGAAGAAGTACAAGGTCACTTGGTTCACACTAGTGTTAAAGTTGGCGGCGTATTGTCGAACAATAAAGGGATCAACCGTTTAGGCGGCGGCTTAACAGCACCTGCATTTACTGACAAAGACAAAGAAGATTTGATCACAGCAGCTGAAATTGGTGTGGATTATATTGCGGTTTCGTTCCCTCGCAGTGGTGACGACATGCGTTACGTTAGAGGATTGGCGGAGAAAGCAGGTTCTAATGCACAGTTACTTGCAAAAATCGAACGTGCAGAAGCGGTTGAAACCGTAGAAGCGATTGACGATATCGTATTGGCTTCTGATGCGGTGATGGTTGCCCGTGGTGATTTAGGTGTAGAAATTGGCGATGCCGCTCTTGTTGGTAAACAGAAGCAAATTATCAGCCGTGCCCGCTCACTAAACCGTACTGTGATCACTGCCACCCAAATGATGGAGTCAATGATTGACAACCCAATGCCAACACGTGCTGAAGTTATGGATGTTGCAAACGCAGTGCTTGATGGCACAGATGCGGTAATGCTTTCAGCAGAAACCGCTGCTGGTGATTATCCTGAGCAAACGGTCGCGGCAATGGCACGTGTGTGTTTAGGTGCTGAATCTCAACCGCAGATCCATATCTCTAAACATCGTTTAGACAGCCGTTTTGCCGATACCTGTGAAACTATCGCGCTGTCGGCAATGTACGCTGCGAATCATTTAGATTCAGTAAAGGCGATTGTCGCACTAACTGAATCGGGTAATACCGCAAAATTAATGTCTCGTATCAGTTCTGGATTGCCTATTTACGCTCTGTCTCGCCATCAATCAACACTTGGGCAGGCATCACTCTATCGTGGTGTATATCCGGTAAGATTTGACTCGACGCAATGCTCAGATGATTCAACTGTTCGCGAAGCGCTTGATACGCTAGTTGCTGCTGGCTCATTGGAAAAAGGCGACACAGTGATCATCACACACGGTGATAAGATGGAAACTATCGGCGCCAGTAACACGCTGAAAATCGTCACAGTGTAAAAGCGTTGAACTAGGTAGCCTTGCTGCCTAGTTCATCTTTCCTTAGAATACTCTAAAGTGTACAAGCACATAAAATACACTACGTCACCGTAGGCTAAACACGGTGCAAATCACTTTAGCTCGCGCTTTTATTAGCTCGCGAGTGCGGCCTTTACTTTGTCACGGTAACTACGGCTGACTTTAAGCTCTTGACCATTCTCAAGTACCAATAAATACTCGCCACTGCTTTGTGTGACTAGTTTACTAATCTGCTTAGTATTAACAATTGCAGAGCGATGTACGCGCACAAATAACGTTGGATCTAACTCTTGTTCTAGATCTTTCATTGTTTTACGTAAAATATGAGTCTGACCATCGCTACAGTGTAAGCACATATAGTCACCGGCTGCATCAATCCACTGAATTGACGATGTAGATACTCGAATGATTTCCCCTTGTTCTTTTACCGCGAGCGACTCCGGGAATTTTTTATCTTCAATTGTATCTCCTGTTGCAAGTTTTTTAAGGATTTCTTCACAGTTATTGCCAGTGATCCCTGCAACAAAGCTGGCTAACTTTTTCTTATGCGCATTGTCTTGTTGTGTTTTTAAATAGCTTTGCACTTTCTCCACCGCCTGTTTTAATCTGTTGTCATCAACGGGTTTTAAGATGTAATCCAGCGCATGGATCTCAAATGCCTTTACAGCATATTGGTCGAACGCGGTTACAAATACGATAGCAGGCAATGGTTTAACACTTTCACTCAGCGCTCTCGCTACTTCAAAGCCATTCATGTTCGGCATTTGAATATCGAGAAAGACCAGATCTATGTCCTCAGATTTGCATAGATCGATTGCTTGTTGACCACTGCCACACAATTCTACAACTTCAATTTCAGAAAAATCTCTTAACCTTACCGCTAGCCCTTTTCTCGCTAACGGTTCATCATCTACGATTAGTGTTCTAATTTTGCTCATTACTTCTTCGCCCTTTCATATGGAACGCGAATGTTTACCTTCAAACCAGTTGGCTCATTATCCGAGAGCACAAATGAATAGTTGTTTTCGTACAAGGTTTTTAAACGGTCTTTGGTATTCGCTAAACCCACTCCCTGTGCACTTTTCAGTTGCCCATCTTCCAGTTCTGCGCCAGGACCATTGTCTCCTACTTCCAAGAGTAGTTCATTGGCAAACACCTGCGCTTTTATTTCAATTTTGCCGCCATGCTCCATATGGGCAATTGCGTATTTAATGCTGTTTTCAATGAGTGGTTGTAGGATCAAGCTAGGTACCAACGCCTGTTCAGCCTCTTCTGTCACATCAAGCTCAATAGATAAGCGCTCATCAAAACGGACCTTTTCAATTTCTAAGTACAGTCTCAACGCATGTAACTCTTGCTCAAGCGGTACCTTTTTTATCGGATCTGTATTTAATGTATGGCGCAAGAAATCACTGAGCCTTGAGACCATTTGATTCGCATCTTTATTTTCTTCAACCAATATAAGCGTCGAAATTGCATTAAGGGTATTGAATAGAAAATGCGGATTCAGTTGATAACGCAACATTTTCAATTGCGCTTCATGGGCCATAGTATTGGCTTTCAACGCCTTTTGACGCTCACTTTGTAACAACTGGTAATACTTAATACCAAAATACAGTCCACTCCAACAGAGTATGATATAGACAGAGTCTAGTCCCTGCTGTAAGTAATAAAACCATTCATCAGGTCGATACCCGTGACGATAAATTTCCCAATGATTAAACTTCTGAACGACCGCCCATAGTGTTCCAGTTACATATGACGCCGTAAACACAACGAATATCAGCACCAACGGTGTTGCATTCCAAATTTTACGATAGAGGTATCGTAGCGGTACGGTCATCAAACAACCTGCGTAGGCATTTAAAGCGATGACAAATACATAAATATCCCGCATTTCAAAGACTTTTGAGCCAATATAGTTAACTAGCGCGTAGCCCAGCCAACCAGCTATTTGTAATACCCAGAAAAATCTCTGCCTGTTATCAACCAGTGATTGCCACTTCAAAATGATTATACCTCTTCTATCTTAACTGGATTATATCTCAGCATGTCGTCTCTATTCACTGCTGGTGGTCTCAGTTTTTACACGCCCTGCCGCAAATAAAAAAGGCACCTCAGTGCCTTTTTTTGAAATAAATTAACCAGTTAATTTATCTTCATCTATTCAAACTGTCGCTCTTAAGCAAGCTTGTCAGATGCCACTTTATAGGTAGGATCTGCTTGGCCGTCTAGCTCAACGAGATCTTTAGCCTTACTTAGCAGTACTTTACAGTCTTGGCTCAAGTGGCGAAGATGAAGCGTCTTACCAGCCTTTTTATAACGTTCAGCTAGCGTATCTATTGCTTCAATTGCACTATGATCGGCAACACGACTATGTTTAAATTCTACAATGATGTCGTCTGGATCATTATTAACGTCAAACAGCTCTGCAAAGTTTTTCACCGACCCAAAAAATAGAGGTCCGTGTAATTCGTACACTTTTGAGCCTTGCTCATCAATATAATTATTGGTGTAAATATGTTTCGCATGCTCCCACGCAAATACCAGTGCCGAAACAATGACACCAACGCAAACTGCGATGGCCAAATCTGTAATCACTGTAACCCCCGACACCAAGACGATTACAAATGCATCTGATTTAGGGATCTTTCTAATTAATCTAAAACTTGACCATTCAAAAGTCCCCAATACCACCATAAACATTACACCAACTAACGCCGCTAGCGGGATCATCTCAATAAGGCTTGCTGCAAACAGAATAAATACAAGTAGTAATAATGCTGCTGTGATACCTGACAAACGGCTACGGCCACCAGAATTAATATTGATCATTGATTGCCCAATCATCGCACAGCCACCCATCGCACCAAACACACCACAAGTAACATTAGCCGCACCTTGGCCGATACATTCGCGGTTACTGTGACCACGTGTTTCGGTGATTTCGTCGATTAGCGTGAGCGTTAATAAAGATTCAATCAAACCAATCGCCGCTAGGATAAGCGCGTATGGGAAGATAATTTTAAATGTTTCAAATGTCCAAGGAACTTCTGGAATATGGAAAGCAGGAAAACCACCGGCAATCGTTGCATCTACGTTACCTGACATATCTTTCAGATAATCAAGCACATTACGAGCGTCTAAATCTAAACCAATAACAATACCAGTTACCACTAAAATTGCCGCTAGGCTAGACGGAACTGCAGTTGTTAGCTTTGGTAGAAAGTGAATGATGGCCATAGTCAATGCTACCAAGCCCACCATCACATAAAGGGTTTCCCCTTGCATCCAAGTCAGCTCACCTTCACTATTAAGTACTTTGAACTGACCAAGTTGCGCAAGAAAGATAACGATGGCTAAACCATTCACAAAGCCTAGCATCACAGGGTGCGGTACCATACGTATAAACTTGCCAAGCTTAAATATACCTGCGAGTATTTGTAAGAGCCCCATGAGTAATACAGTTGCAAAAAGATACTCGACACCATGATCAATAACGAGACTCACCATTACCACGGCAAGAGCCCCTGTTGCACCCGAGATCATACCCGGCCTACCACCAAAGATTGAAGTCACAAGACCGACAATAAATGCTGCATATAAACCGACTAATGGGTCTACTTGTGCAACAAAAGCGAAAGCCACAGCCTCAGGCACAAGTGCCAAAGCGACCGTAAGCCCAGACAGTACATCGTTTTTAGCAGAGCTAGGCGCTTTGCTGATAAGATTAAACATCAATATCCTCTGGTGTGAATTGACTATGAACACAAAGGCGGCGGATTTTAGCAAAAAGCAGCGCCTTTAACAAATAAGATACAAGCCTGTATCACAAACTCGCTTGCAATACATAACTTAATAAAGCGGTCTGTATTGTAGTATAGAACAATGGTGAAAAGATGACGGGAAGCCCTACCCAACGAAGCAGGGCAACAAATTGCATTAAAGTGGTAAGGAAGTGCTGCGCTTAACGCAAGTCATTGTAACATTTGAATGTACTTCTTGGACGAACTCTAAATTAAGTAAGTTATCACGAACAAATTGCTCATAACCTTCAATGCCTTTCGAAATGATACGCAACATAAAGTCCATGGTGCCTGCCATAGAGTAGCACTCTGTCACTTCGTCATAACTTAAGATCAATTTTTCAAACTCGGCAAGGTTGTTGCGGCCATGGTTTGAAAGCCTAACATGCGCATAAACCAACATATCAAATCCGAGTTTCTTCTCATCCAGCAATGCAACTTTGCCTTTGATGTAGCCGTCTTGCTCTAATTTAGCGATGCGACGCCAACAAGGTGACTGAGATAGCCCTACTTTATCAGCGATTTCAGCGGTAGAAAGACTTGCGTCTTGCTGTAACAATGCCAGTATCTGGCGATCTACTTGGTTTAATGACATATCTATTCTAGTTTAATTAGCACACCAGTCTATTAACCGATGCTGATTGTTATTCCCTGAAGCATAGCAAATTAAAAAATGCACATCACTACTATGCCACTTCCACTATATCTAACCAAATCGGCCACTCATAAAAGGATTTGTCGCCTTTTCGAAGCCAATTGAGGTATTTTCACCATGGCCAGAATGCACCACGACCTCATCAGGCAAAGTAAACAGCTTATCTTGTATAGACTGTTTTAGTTGGGCTGCATCGCCTTTTGGAAAGTCAGTACGACCAACAGAGCCTTTAAACAACACATCTCCTACTAAGACCTGTTTTGAGCTTGGTTCATAAAAAACCACATGCCCCGGAGTATGCCCTGGACAATGTCTGACTTCGAGTGCGAGGTTCCCCACTTTAACCTTATCCCCATCATTTAACCACTTAGATGGTAAAAAAGCTTCATGATTAGGAAAACCAAACATCTGTGATTGCATTGGCAAGGCTTCCAGCCAAAATTGGTCGCTCTGATGAGGCCCGATAATCTCGATATTAAAATGCTCACTTAATACTGTACTTGCTCCCACATGATCAAGGTGCGCGTGGGTAAGCAAAATCATGCTTGGCGCTACCCCTTGTGTGTTCAACTGCGCAATAATTTTTTCCGCTTCACCACCTGGGTCTACAATTGCAGCGGCTTGTGTTTCTGGACACACAATGACACGACAATTTTGCATAAATGGTGTAACTGGAATGGTAAACACTTGCATGGTTAGTTTGCTCCAAACGACATCAAAACAGGATATTTAAGATACGCTTTATCATAAAACGGCGTTCTTGCATAAAGCCACTCCATCCGCGCTTTTGGATCGTTTGCAAACTGCTTGTCTTCACGTATTTTTTTATCAAAGGCTAATGCCATAGCTGGATTTTGTTTTAGCATTTTTCGTGCAAAAGGTTCAAGTGCATAATTTTCAACATATTCTGTACGTTGGAAGATAGTATTGAACTCCCCCCAAGCAAAAAATGAGTCAGGCGCTTCTGGATGTAGTAAGTGAGTCACCAGCTCTCCAGATTTTTGCGCCGTTGCCACTTTATACCACCCACTGAGATCGACCTTATCTGAGAGCTCCTTAATGTCGAAAGTCGCATTCACTCTAAAGCGCCCTTCAAAAGGAGCAGTATCGAACTTGTAGTCTTTTACTGTAGCTTGACTTACTTTTTCCACTACCGTTCCATCTGGTAATGTAGAAACGGTTATTCCATGCAGTTTTAATTTTTCGACCACTTCAGGGTATGCGGGTGGAATGTAAAACTGCTCAGGTACATTCACCGCTGTTTTTACTTCCTTCTGCCAATAAATTGGCAGCTTCTCATAGTTTTGTGGCTCGCCTAAGTACTTAGCTTCCAAATGACCAGACAATGCACTTTCAAACTGCTTGTATTGGATGCCTTTAAATTGAATGTAGTCGGGCTCTTTTGCATAGCTGCGTTCAACTACCAATTGTTTAGGTGTGAATTCGGCCTCTTTTTGAACCGCTTCTCGTAATGCCTGAATATTGCTTGAGAGGCCACTGATAACGCCATCCATAAACACATAGGTGCCCAGTACACGCTGCTTATAGGGTTTTAATGAGTGATTTTCTACCAGTATAGTCGGCAGTCCCTTTAAATCTCCCCAACCATTTGAAAATCGCGGCGTTGCCACCCATCCAGCCAGCCCTTTTTTAAAGTCTCGTTTATCCATCACAAACACAAGTGGACCAGGAATATGTCCTTGAGCAGCAAGCGCTGCATTAATTTGTGGCGAAATCTGATTCTCTAACACCTCAGCTATTGCCGGTGACTCACTTGCAAAAGTCGGGTTAAAACCATAAGTGACATCGTATTGGTAGTCTGCGCCATCCGTTACATGAACATCAATGTACAGATCCGGATTGTATTCGTTAATTACCTGCATGACCGCCTTGACTCCTGGCGTGTCCAATTTAGTGTAATCACGATTCAGATTTAAGTTATTGGCATTGGTCCTAAAGCCCATAACAGTCGGGCCGCGTTGATTTATACGGTTAAACTCACTGCGTCTTTCATGCCCATCGACGTTGAGAATAGGGATAAAGAGTAAATTCACTTTCGTCAAAATATCACGGCGCTTACCTGTTGCAACATCGCGAAACAACATAAACATGGCATCTTTGCCGTCAATTTCTCCGGCATGAATACCAGCTTGTACTAAAATGGTTGGCTTGCCATTATTAATAACATTTGATTTATCACCGCCCTGCTCCGTTGCAACAATCATCTTAATTGCGCGATTACTATTGCTAAACCCAATGGTCTCTAGCTTAAATTGGGTCGGATTGGCAGCCACTAGGCGGTCAACAAATGCCATCGTATCTGCGTAATTAGGAGAATCTATCGCACCGCTTAGTTCAAAATCAGTCGTTAATGGGCCCTGTTGTTGTAATAGTTGTTCGCTTTTGCCCTGCCACTCCATCAAGGGTGGTAAATGACCGTTCATACCTAGCATTGCAGTAAGCATAATAATGCTGGAACTCATCATATTTCTCTATTCCTCTGCTTTTATCTGCCAATTATATCAATATTTTAGATATCGGCTTACAATGTGCGGTGATTCAACAAAAATTTGCAGTTAATCGCAGATAACCATAACTTTAGGGATCAAATGAGCGTACAAAAATCAATTTTAATCACAGGTTGTTCTAGCGGGATTGGTTATTACTGCGCTGTGCAATTGTCAAAAGCAGGATATCAAGTTATTGCTTCGGTTAGAAATGCAAAAGACTTGAATAAATTTGAAGGCACAAACATTCAATGTATTCTGCTAGATTTAGCATGTGAGCAAAGTATAAACGATGGCTTTAACCAAGCTTTGACAATCGCAAATGGTCAGCTAGACGCCTTATTCAATAACGGAGCCTACGGCCAACCTGGTGCGGTAGAAGACTTGCCTACAGACGTGTTACGGCAACAATTTGAAGTTAATTTTTTTGGCTGGCATACGCTCACCTGTCTCGCAGTTGAGCAAATGCGTAAGCAAGGCGCAGGCCGCATTGTTCATAACTCATCCGTGCTTGGATTAGTCGCACTGCCATATCGCGGCGCCTATAACGCGAGCAAATTTGCACTTGAAGGACTTACCGATACCCTACGCATGGAGCTCTCAGGTAGCAATATTCAAGTTAGCCTAATAGAGCCAGGTCCAATTTTGTCTAAATTTAGAGAAAACGCGAAACACGCCTTTTTAGCGAATATCGATCACGAAAATAGCGTACATCACGATGCATATCAGGCACAGCTTAACCGATTAAGCTCAGAAGAAGCTCCGCAAAAATTCACTTTGGGGCCAGAAGCTGTTTATAAAGTGCTGCAACACGCGCTGAGTGCTAAGACTGCAAAGCCAAGATATTACGTCACGTTTCCGACCTATTTGATGGGATACTTAAAACGAATATTGAGCAGTAAGATGCTGGATAAAATCTTAATAAAAAACCGCTAACGTTAGAGTTTATAACGAATATAAAACTAAAAAAGGAGCCAAAGGCTCCTTTTCAATACCAGGTTTAGTCCTAAGACTAATTCTAGTTCTGCTTATTAAGCAGCTAGACCATCTTTTGCTTTAGCAACTAGTGCTGCGAAAGCTACTTGGTCGTATACTGCGATATCAGCTAGGATCTTACGATCAATTTCAATCGATGACTTTTTAAGGCCATTGATGAAACGGCTGTAAGAAAGACCATTTTGACGTGCAGCTGCGTTGATACGAGCAATCCATAGTTGACGGAAAGTACGTTTCTTAGCACGACGGTCACGGTAAGCATATTGACCAGCTTTAGTTACCGCTTGGAAAGCTACGCGGTAAACGCGTGAACGCGCTCCATAGTAACCTTTAGCTTGCTTTAATACTTTTTTGTGACGTGCACGTGCAACTACGCCGCGTTTAACTCTTGCCATTTCTGATATCCTCTATTAAGCGAATGGTAACATACGATCGATTAGGCCTAGGTCATTCTTATGAACCATAGACTTAGCACGAAGGTGTAATTTACGCTTTGAAGATTTCTTAGTCAGAATGTGACGAAGATGCGACTGTTTACGCTTGTAACCGCCAGAAGCAGTCTTTTTGAAGCGCTTAGCAGCACCTCTGTGTGATTTTAGCTTATAAGCCATTTGCAATAACTCCGAATGATATTGCTTTAACACAATGTAAGTAGGCGGAGATAAACTCACTTGTAGGCCTAGCTTACTACCTAAAACCGGTGAAGGATCAATACCTTACTTTAGAACCGGATAACGCAGGTGGCGTTAGCACTTGAGACCTGCGTTAAATTCGATACGTATTATGCCGAGATTAAGACTTTTTAGCAATAGGTGCCATCATCATTATCATCTGACGACCTTCCACTTTTTTCGGGAAAGACTCAACAGATGCGATATCTTCCAACTCAGTCTTGATACGGTTTAACAGGTCGATACCAATTTCTTGGTGCGCCATTTCACGACCACGGAAGCGAATTGTGACTTTAGCTTTGTCACCACCCTCAAGAAACTTGCGAAGGCTACGTAGCTTAACTTGGTAATCACCAACATCAGTACCAGGACGGAATTTAACTTCCTTAACCTGAATTTGCTTTTGCTTTTTCTTTTGTTCTTTTTGGATTTTTGCTTTTTCAAAAAGGAACTTACCGTAGTCCATCACTTTACAAACTGGTGGTTCAGCGTTTGGACTGATCTCAACTAGATCTAGACCGGCTTCTTCCGCCATGTTTTGTGCGTCTCTTGTTGAGACAATGCCAGCTTGCTCGCCTTCAGCGTCAATTAAGCGAACTTCTTTCGCTGTAATCTCTTCGTTAATACGATTTTTCTGAGCGTTATTTTGCCCTTTTTTGCCGCCTCTAATGGTACGTTCCTCCAAAAAATTCAAAAGTAAATGCGTGCACCAGAAAAAGTAAAGTACACGCAAGTTTATATTTATAGTCGATTTTTAATCTCTTCGCTAACTTTCGCGATGAAATCGTCAACCGAGAATTTACCTAAATCTTCACCAGTACGGGTTCTTACTGCAACTTCTTGTTGCTCGACTTCTTTATCACCCACCACTAGTAAATAAGGTATACGTTTTAAAGTATGCTCGCGGATTTTAAAACCAATCTTCTCATTTCTCAAGTCGGCACAAGCTCTTATTCCAAGTTTATTCAACTTTTGTACAACTTCGTGGACATAATCGGCTTGTTTGTCCGTGATATTCATGATCACAACTTGCTTTGGTGCAAGCCAAGTTGGGAATTGACCAGCGTATTCTTCCGTTAGGATACCAATAAAGCGCTCTAGTGAGCCTAGAATTGCGCGATGGATCATAACAGGGGTTTTACGTTCGTTATTTTCCGCAACATATGTTGCCCCTAAACGGCCAGGTAGTGCAAAGTCTAATTGCACTGTACCACATTGCCATGCACGCTCTAAACAGTCATATAGCGTGAATTCAATCTTCGGTCCGTAAAACGCACCTTCCCCTGGTAAATATTCAAACTCGATGTCATTGGCTTTCAAAGCATCTGCAAGTGCAGCTTCTGCTTTGTCCCACATTTCATCTTCACCGATACGTTTTTCAGGGCGCGTCGATAATTTAACAACGATCTTTTCGAAGCCAAAAGTTGAATACGTATCATACACCATTTTGATACATGCTGATACTTCGTCCATGATCTGTTCTTCTGTGCAGAATACGTGCGCATCGTCTTGTGTAAATCCACGAACACGCATCAAACCATGTAGTGCACCAGATGGTTCATTACGGTGACAACAACCAAACTCAGCCATACGCAATGGTAAATCACGGTATGACTTTAGACCTTGGTTAAAGATCTGCACGTGACCTGGGCAGTTCATCGGCTTAATAGCATACTCACGTTTCTCTGACTCAGTCGTGAACATGGCATCTGAATACTTGTCCCAGTGGCCTGATTTTTCCCACAAACCACGGTCCATCATCAACGGACCTTTTACTTCTTCGTACTGATATTCGCGTAGTTTTTCGCGAACAAAATCTTCAAGCTCACGATAAATGCTCCAGCCATCATTGTGCCAAAATACCATGCCTGGCGCTTCTTCTTGCCAATGCCACAGATCGAGTGCTTTACCAATTTTACGGTGATCACGCTTCTCAGCTTCTTCTAGACGCTTAAGATACGCCTTTAGCTGCTTTTTGTCAGCCCAAGCTGTACCGTAGATACGCTGTAACATCTTGTTTTCTGAGTTGCCGCGCCAGTATGCGCCCGCCACTTTCATAATCTTGAAGTGGTGACAGAACTTCATATTTGGTACGTGCGGACCACGACACATATCAACATATTCTTCGTGGTGATATAAACCTGGGCGGTCATCTTTCGCGATATTCTCGTCTAGGATTTCCATCTTATAGGTTTCACCGCGTGCTGCAAATGCATCGCGCGCTTCTTGCCAGCTCACCTTTTTCTTTACTACGTCGTAGTCGGTTTTTGCCAACTCCAACATACGCTTTTCTATCGCTTCAAGGTCCTCTTGAGTAAGCGAATGCTCTAGATCAACATCGTAATAGAAACCGTTGTCGATAGTAGGACCAATCGCCATTTTAGCTTCTGGGAACAATTGTTTTACAGCGTGACCAATCAAGTGCGCACACGAGTGACGAATAATTTCAAGACCGTCGTCGTCTTTTGCGGTGATGATTTCAAGTGCTGAATCATTTTCGATGAGGTCACAAGCGTCAACACGAACGCCATTTACACGGCCAGCAATCGTTGCTTTCGCAAGGCCTGGACCGATGTCTTGAGCGACTTCTAGAGTAGTGACAGGGTTTTCAAAAATACGCTGACTGCCGTCAGGGAGAGTAATAACTGGCATGATAAATCCTATTTACAGTGGTGACACCTACAATGCATCACATGTATTTAATTAATTTTAAAGTGTGCCTATCAACGCTTTTACGAATAAGCATTGTCTTGCGCGAATTATCGCGGCTCATCCGAGGACTTTCGAATAAGAATCACTATTCTCGCGTGTTACTTGGCTAAGTGCAAGCCTAGAGCTAAAATTAATCTATTAATTTACAAAAACTATTTTGGGATTCTTCGTGGCCAAAAAGCGTTATCGGTTTGCAACCTTTAATCTACTAAATTTTGCAGCGCCGCCTTATTCTTTTTATCAACTTCATGAGCACTATAATGAAACACAGTGGCAAACCAAAACTCAGTTCATCACGGGACTCATTCAGCATATAAACCCCGATGTCATTGTGTTTCAAGAGGTCTTCTCACCTGATAGCTTACAGATGCTGTGCGAAGACTTAGGTCTTGTCCACTTTGCCACTGTAGATGCGCCAAGTCCTGATCACGTCTACCCGTCGGTACTGTTTAAACCCGTGGTCGCTATCGCATCAAAACTACCATTTAAATCCTTTGCGCCGTTAGAGCCCTGCCCCGAATTACTCGAATACCTTAATAATCAACATCAATTTAAATTCAATCGCACCCCGATAAAATGTAAATTCGACATTCCAGGCTTCGGGTTACTGGCGTGTTATGCCGTCCACTTCAAGTCTCAACGCGTGCATTCAATGGCCCACATGCTGGGAGATTCCAATCAAGATGACCCGCTACTTACATTGCTTCACGAAACCGTTGGTACGATGCAGTCGCAGATCTCACGTTCACTCGAAGCTTCCATCATTTATTACGATGCATTAAAGACACAAAGGGAGAAACAGGCTGCAACGTTAGTGATGGGCGACTTCAATGATGCGTTAGACAGCCCGGCATTATCTTTTATGACGCAAGCCTTTCCACCCGTCCTTGCTAGTAATGGCTTTGATAGTGTCGGATTGTTTGACAGTTTTCTTTACGCCGACAACAACCACAAAGAAAAACCAGCCAGTCATTACTATCAAGGTGAAGGTAACGTACTTGATTACATTCTTTGTTCAAAAGAGTTCAATCCCAACCGAGAAACGCCCAGGGTGAAGTCGTTACATTACTACAGTTACGATGCTCACCTTGATCCAAAGCGCATGGACGAAGATATTTGCTATTCTGACCATGCAGCGATAGCAATAGAAATAACACTGTGAGATAATTCAATTTTTGCATAATCTGGACACGAAAATGAGAACACTTGGGGTTGAAATTTCAGGCAGCGAAGCTCTGCTTTGTATGCTAACGAAAGAAGATGATGTTTTTGATATTAGAGACATTCGTCAGCGCCGCTTTACGTTAAGTAACCAAGGGACAGAACTTGATGAAATGCGCAAGTTCCAATTCGACTTTGCAAAACTAGTAGAAGATTACGGCGTAGATTCTATCGCCATTCGTCAACGCCCACACAAAGGCAAATTCGCAGGTAGTGCGGCTGGTTTTAAAATGGAAGCTGCAATCCAGTTAATTTCAGGTGTCGACGTGCAGTTACTTTCTGGCACTGAAGTAAAAGAGCAATTAAAAAGAAACCCAATTCCTGTTGACTATGAAGACACTGGGTTGAAAAAGTTTCAAGAGCAAGCTTTCATCAATGCCTATGTTTATATTCTTCGTAAAACATACGGCAAAGAAGAATAATCATATCAAGGGCCAGCAGTTACTTAGCTACTGGCCTTTTTATTTGCTTCCACATTTATGTCCTCTGTAAATAATTCAAATATAAAATACTTGTAAAAAATTTGCTTTTATTTGATTCAGCCCTCCGCGCTTTTATGCTATTAATATAACCGTAATAAACCGCAAGGAGTGGATTTAGGTGTTACCTCAACAATATGGAAAAGCCGTTATTTTTTGCGCATGTTCGCTGATATCCGTAACAGCATTAGCAAATTCAAGCGCTAACCCTGCTTCCTTAATCTTTGGTGTTAACTCAGATAAACGTGTGTTTGAAAACACACAGTCACTTGAAAGCCAAATTCCAGTCAAAGGGCATTTAGATAGCAGCTCAGCAAACATTCAATATGCAGCAACTTATCATTCTATTGTCGGCAATTATTTTGAAGCAGAAAAACTCACCTCTGGGGTGATCAACCCAGATATGTTGCTAAACGATTATCGGCTAGTTCCTGCGCTAGAAATCATAGAACACAAGGCTGCTGACACGCGTATCACTATGGTAAACGAGGCGTATCATAATGCTAAACACCGAGCGCTAACGATTGCCCTGTTGAAGCCTTTATATGAACAAGGCTATCGCTATCTTGCATTAGAAGCGCTTACCCCACAGGTAAGCGTTGAGCAGCAAATCAATAAACACGGCTTTACAACATATGAGCATGGGATCTACACCATGGAGGCGACTTACGCTAGCTTGATATTTGAAGCCAAATCGCTTGGCTACGAGATTATTAGTTACGATCACGACTCACAACAAGGTAGAGCCAAAGCCGCGGCTAAACACATAAAAGAAAAGGTATTTGATAACAATCGCGATGCAAAATTACTCGTTCACCTCGGATTTTCTCAACTAGATGAACAAAACCAACTGGCAAGTGAACTCAAGCAAACATTGAAAATTAATCCACTCACCGTTGATCAGGTTCGCTTATCTGAGGTTCAATCAGTGAGTGGCAATACTCCTTTGCTCCTCGCACGAGTAGCAAGCCAATCTCAGCACTACTCTTCAGACCCGCAAAGGTTTGATCTTTCTGTAACTTGGCCCAAAACCACTAAAATCAATAATAGGCCAAGTTGGCTCTCTTCAACGTTTGACTTACAACAACAATCACTCGGTGTATGTAAAAAGGTGTTTCCATGCTATTTAGAGCTGTCATTTTTTGTCGAGGAAGGTAATAAACTCGTCCCAATCGATAAAATTACAGTAGAAAAACCACATGATCAGGTCTATTTAAAGCACTATTCTACGCCACTGACTTTGAGTAGCTATAATGCTGTCACTGGTGAGCTCATTACACAAAAACTACTCAACCAAAAACAACTATAATCATTCGTGCAAATTGAGCACCAATCTGTGACTCGCGCGTTTCATACTATCAAGGTAGACTAGCTTCTGAACAAATTTAGGGACCATCCATGTATCGAGTATTTGAACGCTTTACCAAACCCTTTCCCGAGCAAGAAGTTGGTCAGCCACCACAAGGTTTGTTGGCTTTCTGTCGCTTCTATACTAAGGGAATGGAATTACCCTTGTTATTTATGTCGCTAAGTGCTGCGCTCCTCGCAATTTTGGAAGTAACATTATTTGGCTTTATGGGTGATTTAGTTGACTGGCTCTCCACTTATACACCACAAACTCTATTTGAAGCTAAACAAACCGAGTTAATTCGAATGTCTGTCATCACGTTAGTGGCGCTGCCACTGTTAGTCTTTTTTCACAGCGCCATTTTACATCAGAGTTTATTGGGTAATTACCCAATGGCTATTCGCTGGCAGGCACACCGCTACTTGCTAAAGCAGTCTATGACATTCTATCAAGATGAGTTTGCAGGGCGTATTGCAACTAAAGTGATGCAAACCGCCCTAGCCGTGCGCGAATCAGTCATGAAGCTACTCGATGTGCTGGTTTATATTTTAGTGTACTTCACCGCCATGCTCGCACTTGTTGCGAGCAGTGATATACGTTTGATGATCCCGCTAGTTATTTGGCTTGGCTGCTATATCTGTTTCCAATTCTATTTTGTTCCTAAACTAAAACGTGTTTCTAGTGAGCAGGCTGACGCGCGCTCAGAAATGACGGGAAGGATCGTTGATAGCTACACCAATATTTCAACCGTAAAGCTTTTCTCTTATACCAAACGAGAAGAAGAATATGCCAAAGACAGCATGGATGTGTTTATTCAACCTGTATATAAGCAAATGCGCTTAGCAACTAGCTTAAACGTTAGTATTCAAGCCTTAAATTATCTTTTGGTATTTTCCGTCGCGGCACTTTCCATCTACTTATGGTCTTTTAATGCGATAACCGCTGGTGCAATCGCAATTACAGTGGGTTTAGCCTTACGACTAAATGGTATGGCGCAGTGGATAATGTGGGAAATTAGCGGCCTATTCGAAAATATTGGTACGGTTGCAGACGGCATGAACACACTCTCAAGACCGCTTGATATTGTTGACCAACAAACAGCGCCACAGTTAGATTTTAAAGCCGGAAAAATCGACTTTTGTAACACTACCTTCGCTTATAAGCGTAAAGATGCAGCGAGACAACATAACGTCATCGACAACTTGAACCTACATATCAAACCTGGCGAGAAAATTGGTGTAGTTGGCCGCTCAGGTGCGGGGAAGTCGACCTTAGTGAACTTATTACTGAGATTCTACGATACCGACGGCGGCAGCATCGAAATAGATGGCCAAAATATTGCGAAAGTAAAACAGGAAAGCTTAAGACGTCATATCGCCATGGTGACGCAAGATACTTCTTTGCTCCATCGCAGCGTGCGTGACAATATTCTTTATGGTCGCCCTGATGCATCAGAAGAAGAATTAATAGCCGCAACAAAAGAAGCGCAGGCTTACGATTTTATCCAAGACTTAGAAGACAGTCACGGTAATACTGGCTTTGACGCACAAGTAGGTGAACGCGGTGTGAAACTATCAGGTGGCCAACGCCAACGTATCGCCATTGCCCGTGTATTACTAAAAAATGCGCCAATTTTAATTTTAGACGAAGCCACTTCAGCCTTGGATTCTGAGGTTGAGCAAGCTATCCAAGAGAGCTTAGATGCACTGATGGAAGGTAAAACCGTTATTGCAATTGCCCATAGGTTATCCACGATTGCACAAATGGACAGACTAATCGTTATGGATGAAGGTCGGATAGTAGAAGAAGGAAGCCATCAATCCTTGCTAGCTTTAGGTGGTATTTACGCCAAACTGTGGTCGCATCAAACCGGTGGATTTATTGGCGTTGAGTAACGCCATTACAAAATAGTGAGACCGCCTTTTCAACTAATATATCAAGCTCTGCTTCTGGAAGCGGAGCTTGCCATTTTATCGCGCGTTCCCAATAGCCTAGCTTTTTCAGTGCGCCCCAAAAGTACGCTGCGGCAAAGTCCGCATCAAAACTACCAAGACACCCTGAATTCGCAGCATCTTCGAACCATTGGATCATCGCGGCTTCACAATGACTAAACTTTTCATTTAAATTCTGTGCTTGCTCAAAACTACGCATCGATTCAATCATCACAATACGCGACAAACGCATATAATCCTCGTCATTCAACAAAGTCATTGCGCTTTTCGCAAGATGTTGCAGTTGCACTGAAAAGTCATAGTTTGGGATAAATTGTATCGCAGTTATCGGCTTAATTCGCTCAATTAACAGCTCAACAACGGCATCAAAGAGCTCGTCTTTGGTCGAGTAATGCTTGTATAACGTGCGCTTTGATACTTCCGCTGATTGACTGATCGACTCCATCGTCGTCGCCTGCAAGCCTTTTTGAGCGAACTCTTCTATCGCTGCACATAAAATTGACTGCTGTTTTGGTGAAAGTTGCGTCATTTACTTATTCTGTCTTTAATTAATAGTGGGAAAAGCGAGCCATTGATAGCTGCTACTCACATGGTCAGTTGTATACCGAGAATCACCTCTCTATACAGAGATAAGCCTTCTTCGTAATAAATCAACATTCCCTTTATTTTAATCAATAAAGTCGTTAATAAAAAGTACACATGATCGTATACCTAAATTGAAGAAAAGTACACGCAACCGTTTACCTTTTATTTCTTTAAGTATACACTACCGTTTACTTGTTTAATTGTCGAACAAATAGCCTTTACTTTGGTGTGGTTAAGGTATGAAATGAACTCACTTGACTGATTGCATCCAGTTGAGTGTGCGTTATTAAAGGCAAATTGCAAGGTAGTTCCCCGTCAAAGCCGGGGCAGCATAAAATGATAATATAGGAATTGGAGTGTTCATGTATCCAGCATCAATACGCAGTCGTGTTAAACACCTATCTTTTTTAATGCTCACGTTAGGCACTTTGTCAGCGTGTTCAGAAGCACCACAGCAAGGGGGCCATGCAATGCCACCTGCGCAAGTGAGTGTACAACAAGTTACTACTCAATCAGTGCCTTTCGATATCGAACTTCCGGCCACTCTCGCGGGTGATAAAGAAGTCGAAATTCGTTCTCGAGTTTCTGGGATCATCGAATCTCGCAACTTTGAGGAAGGTCAATTTGTAAAAGCTGGTCATTCATTATTCACCATCGAGCTTAAACCTTTTGAATTAGCGGTAGAAAAAGCGCAGGCAGCACTTCAGGCAGCAAAAGCAAACGTTGATCAAACTAAGCGCGAGAGCGAAAGGCTTGAGCGTTTGAAGAACGAGCGTTCAGTATCAAAGCGCGACTTTGATAACTCAGTATCGGCCTACGATATTGCAGTTGCGAATTTAGAATCTGCAAAAGTCGCATTGAGTGAAGCCAAGCTAGACCTTGAATACGCCAAAGTTGAAGCACCTGTTTCTGGTATTGTTGGTCGTGAACTGATGTCAGAAGGCAGTTATGTTTCTGGTCCGAGTGTACTATTAACTGAACTTACCGACATTAGCACCATTCGTGCTCGCTTCGGCTTTTCAGAGCGTGAGCAGCTAACAATGCGCCAAGATGTAGAAAATGGCTCATTGTCATTACCAGATCATAATGAATTTGATACCACGATTATTCTGCAAGACGGTTCACTATACGGACAAGCCGGTAAAGTAAACTTTAGCGACGTTCGGGTAAACCGCTTCACGGGTACCAGTGAGTTACAAGCTCGTATTCCTAATAAAAATGGCGAGTTAAGACCGGGTCAGTTTGTTCGAGTTAAACTCTCTGGTGCGGTACGCAATAACGCGATTGTACTTCCGCAAAGAGCGGTATTAGACAACGGCACGGGTAAATTTGTATACATTGCCACCAAAAATGAACAAGGCACAACCGTAGCCCTGCCTGCACCGGTCAAAGTTGGTGAGTGGGTCAAGCTTAATAATGAGAATATGTGGGTTATTCGCGAAGGCTTAACAGAAGGTCAACCTGTCATCGTTGAAGGCATGGCGAGGATCTTCTTCCCTGGTATGCCAGTGTCTGTGAGCGAGCAAGGGGAATAATCTGATGTTCTCCAAATATTTCATAAACAGGCCTATTTTTGCCTTTGTTATCTCTATCGTGATTGTACTTGCGGGCCTTGCTGCCATGCGCAGTTTGCCTGTTGCGCAGTATCCCGAAATCGCTCCACCTCAAGTTGAGGTACGTGCGGTATACCCTGGTGCATCAGCGGATGTATTAGAACAAACCGTTGCAACCCCTATCGAAAACGCGATTACGGGTGTTGAAGGCATGATGTACATGACATCAACCAGTACCAACTCCGGCGTAACAACTATTGCAGTAACTTTTGAGATTGGAACGGATGTTGATCAGGCTGCCGTAGATGTAAATAACCGGGTGAAGCAAGTTGAAGCTCGTCTCCCTGAAGAAACTAGACGCCAAGGCGTTGTGGTTCAAAAGACATCTTCTAACTTCTTGCAAGTACACGCGTTCTATTCGCCAGATGGAACTCGAGAAAGTCTCTGGACATCTAACTACGTCACCATGAATATCCTTGACCGCGTCAAACGCATTCCAGGTACGACTAACGTGCAGATCTTCGGTGCTAAAGACTATGCCATGCGTATTTGGTTGCGCCCGGATATTATGAGTCAATTGCAAGTCACAGCAGACGATATTGCGGGTGCAATTAGAGAGCAAAACTCTCAGTATGCTGCGGGTAGTATTGGTGCAACACCGACATCTCAAGACGCGCAATCGCTCGTTTATAGTGTCACCGCGAAAGGACGTTTATCGACGGCTGAAGAGTTCGAAAATATCATCGTTCGTGCAAACCCAGATGGCTCAACACTGCGCCTTAAGGATGTTGCTCGCGTAGAGCTTGGTTCTAAAGACTATAACTTCCAAGGTACTATTAACGGTAAAGAAGCGGTATTGCTCGGTGTATTCTTGCAACCGGGCGCGAATGCGCTTGACGTGGCTAAAGCAGTAGAGGCTGAAATTGAACAGATCAAACCTCAGTTCCCTACAGGCCTCGCCCACGTTAACTCTTACGACACCACACGCTTTGTAGAAGTCTCAATTCGCGAGGTGTTAAAAACGCTTGGTGAAGCAATGATTTTGGTATTCTTAGTGGTTTACCTGTTCTTGCAAAACTGGCGTGCAACGCTAATTCCAACGCTTGCAGTTCCGGTCTCGTTACTTGGTACATTTGCAGGTCTCTATATGCTCGGTTACTCGATTAACACGCTTACGCTGTTCGGCATGGTGTTATCGATTGGTATCGTGGTAGATGACGCCATTGTAGTACTTGAGAATGTCGAGCGTATTATGCATGAGCAAGGCTTGCAGGCTAGAGAAGCCGCAGTTAAAGCAATGCAAGAAGTAAGCGGCCCCGTAGTCGCGATTGTATTGGTATTGTGTTCGGTGTTTGTACCTATCGCTTTCCTCGGTGGGTTAACAGGCGAACTATTCCGCCAATTTGCGATCACAATCTCCATCTCTGTAAGTTTATCCGGTGTGGTTGCACTGACGATGACACCTGCACTTTGTGTATTGCTGCTTAAGCACGAGCACAAACAAGATGCCAAGTTTTTCTTGTGGTTCAATGACTGGTTCCATCGTGTAACCGGACGCTATGTTGGTGCGGTTAGCTTTATGGTTCGCCGTGGTTTTGTAGGCCTAACCTTAATGGTAGCGATGATTGGTGCAACGGTATTCCTGTGGCAAAAAACACCAAGCTCGTTGGTACCAGACGAAGACCAAGGTTACTATATGATAGCGGTGTTCTTGCCTGATGGCTCTTCGTTAGAGCGCACTGCTAAAGTGGCCGATGAAGTGATAGCGGCTGCAAAGTCAAACCCAGCTAACGAAAACGTCGTGGCGTTTACGGGGATGGACTTCATCGGTGGTGGCTTCAAAAATAGCGCGGCGACTATGTTCGTTACGCAAACACATTGGGATGAACGCGATGTGTCGGCGAAGGAACTTGTTGGTGAGTTATTTATGAAAACCGCGCATATTAACGAAGCATTAGTGCTGGCGTTTAACCCACCGCCAATTTTCGGCTTGGGTACAACAGGCGGATTTGAAGTCTTCTTGCAAAATAAAGGCGGCTCTGATCCCGCTAAATTGAAGCAAGGCATGCAGATGATCATGGCCGAGGCGCAGAAGAGCCCTATCCTTACAGGCATTCAAACGCTATGGCGTCCTGATGCACCACAGCTAAAAGTGCATATGGATCGTGAACAAGCGCGTGCCATGGGGGTTAATATCAATTCTGCGTTTAACGCACTTGCAGCCAATTTAGGTAATTACTACGTCAACGACTTCAATAAATTTGGTCGTGCATGGCAAGTGATTATGTCCGCTGAAGCCGAGTTTAGAATGACACCGGAAGATGTTGGCCGCATTTATGTGAAAAACAATCGTGGCGAAATGGTACCAATTTCTGCATTTACGGATGTTGAGTATAGTCGCGGTCCGGAAACCATGAATCGTTACAATAACTTATCTGCAGTTAAGTTAATGGGCGAAGCAGCACCTGGCTACAGCTCAGGTCAAGCTATCGCGGAGTTTGAGCGTATCGCCAACAAAGTGCTACCACCAGATATGACTTACGAGTGGACGGGTTCCGCGTTCCAAGAAAAGCAAAACTCTGGCACAACCGGTATTGCACTCGGCATGGCCGTGATCATGGTATTTTTGATCCTCGCAGCACTTTATGAGCGCTGGTCATTGCCATTCTCGGTTATGTTAGCGCTACCGTTTGGTACTTTCGGTGCCTTGGTCTCAATCTGGATCGCTGGGCTAACCAACGACGTTTACTTCCAAATCGGTTTGGTTACCCTACTTGGCCTTGCAAGTAAAAATGCCATTCTTATTGTCGAGTACGCACTCATGAAGTATCAAGAAGGATGGAGTCCAGCAACCGCTGCCCTTGAAGCGGCAAGACTGCGTTTTAGACCTATTATCATGACTTCACTTGCTTTCATACTTGGTGTAGTTCCACTGGTGATGAGTTCTGGAGCTGGCGCAGGAGCAAGACACAGTGTGGGTACTGGCGTAATGGGTGGTATGCTCTCGGCTACCTTCCTCGCAGTATTCTTCTTGCCACTATTCTTCTATTGGCTAATGGCAAGACGGATGTCAGAGAAGCGTTCTAAGCAAGAACTTTCAGATGAAATCGCGAAGCATCATAAAGATGAGCATGTCGATACAGATGAAGGATTAGCTTAATAACATCCCTTAAGTGAAACCACAAAACGCCTGAATTTTCAGGCGTTTTTTATACCCCAAAAAAGCTACTCTTGACCTTTCCACTACCTCACCATCACACACTTTATCACTAGCCATTAGTCGTAATTTCATGCTTTTCGTCCAAATGCACTTGATTTTGTCGACAATTAGGTTATCACTGATAAAGCATAATGATAAAAACTAGAGATCAACAGCAAGGACAAGATATGACAACAGAGAGCCAATTAATAAATGCAAGTGCACTTACAAAGAGTTACTTCAAAGGCCCCCAAGTAGCACCGCTTACTCAACTCACCATAGGGCAATACCTAGAAGATATTGTCGACAATTATCCAGAAAGAGAAGCCATTGTTGTCTCTCATCAATCTGTTCGCTTAAATTATCGTGAGTATCTCGCCAAAATAAATCAACTTGCCGCAAGCCTTTTAGCTGTGGGCATACAACCAGGGGATAGAGTTGGGATTTGGTCTCCAAACAATCTTGAATGGAGTCTAGTGCAATTTGCAACCGCTAAAATTGGCGCGATCATGGTGTGCATTAACCCAGCTTATCGTCCAAGCGAGCTTGAATACGTGCTAAACAACGTTGAGTGTAAGATGTTAGTTATGGCGAAATCATTTAAACATAGCCATTACGTTGACATGATAAGAGAGCTGGCACCAGAATCTTATGACTGCATGTTTGGCGAATTGTCTTCACAGCGCCTTCCCTCTCTCAAACAGATTGTGCTGATTGACGAGGATATTGAACCAGGTCTAATGAATTTCAGCACCCTGTTATCTAAAGCTAATGATGCCCACTATCTTGAGGCAAATGCGATTGCAGCCAACCTCAGTGCCAGCGACGCAATCAATATTCAATTCACTTCAGGTACTACAGGCAACCCGAAAGGCGCCACCCTCACCCACAGTAATATCCTCAATAACGGATTACTCGTCGCCAATGCCATGAAGCTCACAGAGCAAGACAAGCTTTGTATTCCCGTGCCGCTTTATCATTGTTTTGGCATGGTGCTCGGTAATCTCGTTTGTATCAGTAAAGGGGCGTGCGCTGTACTCCCTAACGATAGCTTTGATCCGCTTGTCACCTTAGAAGTTGTTGAACGAGAAAAGTGCACTGGGCTTCACGGTGTACCAACAATGTTTATCGCACAATTAGAGCACTCAGACTTTACACAGTTTGATCTATCTTCGCTGCGCACTGGCGTGATGGCAGGCTCTACCTGCCCTGAAAAGGTCATGCGCCAAGTACAAACCCAAATGCATATGACCGATGTACTCATTGGTTACGGGCAAACCGAGTGCAGCCCAATCAATAATATTACCGAAATCGATTCGCCTGTTGAGAAACGCGTGCAGACTGTTGGTCGCGCTATGCCACATACCGAGGTCAAAATTATTGACGAGCTAGGACATATTGCCCCAATTGGTACGCCTGGTGAAGTATGTGCCCGAGGATATTGCGTAATGAAAGGCTATTGGCAAGACCCAGAAAAAACGGGGGCAACTATTGATAGCGATGGCTGGCTACATTCTGGCGATTTAGGGGTAATGGACGACGAAGGGTTCGTTAGTATCGTCGGCCGCATAAAAGACATGATCATTCGCGGTGGCGAGAATATTTACCCCAGAGAAATTGAGGAAGTGCTTTATCATCATCATGATATTCAAGACGCCGCTGTATTTGGGATCAAAGACGAAAAATATGGTGAGGAAGTATGTGTATGGGTTCAACTTAAGCCCGGACACTATATTACGGAAGAGGATATTCGTATATTTTTAAAAGATAAACTCGCCTATTTCAAAGTCCCAAAACATATCAAGCTCGTTGAAAATTATCCGATGACAGTCACAGGCAAGCTACAAAAGTTCAAAATGCGAGAGCAAATGGAAAGTGAGCTTGATGCATTTGCCGAATCTCAGTAACTAAGATGAGTAAGTGGTGAGCAATATCCTAGCTCACCACTTACGTAGCTCTTACAACGCGTTTGAAAACTTTGCTCTGTAAAAATCACAATCACCGCTAAGCTACTACTCAACTAATTGTTTAAATTGAATTTTTCTTTGGTTCATTTCTTGCTGTTAGTTTCTAAATTTTATATGAAGGAAACGAGCAATGACCAAGTGTCCATTAACCACCACAGCTGGTAATCCAATCGCCGATAATCAAAATAGTCTTACCGCAGGTCCTAGAGGCCCATTATTGGTTGAGGACTACCAATTAATCGAAAAACTGGCGCATCAAAATAGAGAACGTATTCCAGAGCGTACCGTGCATGCTAAGGGATGGGGTGCGTTTGGAACATTTACGGTAACAAATGACATAAGCCGATATACCAAGGCAAAGCTATTTGCTGAGGTTGGTAAGCAAACCGACATTCTGATGCGCTTTTCAACGGTAGCCGGCGAAAAAGGGGCTGCGGATGCGGAGCGTGACGTAAGAGGTTTCTCGATAAAGTTTTACACTGATGAAGGAAATTGGGATTTAGTTGGTAATAATACCCCCGTATTTTTTGTCCGTGATCCGTATAAATTCCCAGATTTTATTCACACCCAAAAGCGCCACCCAAAAACCAACCTGCGTTCCAACACCGCGCAATGGGATTTTTGGTCACTGTCGCCAGAAAGCCTGCATCAAGTATTGATTTTAATGTCTGACCGTGGCTTGCCAACGGATGTGAGACATATGAATGGCTATGGCTCTCACACCTTTAGTTTGATTAACGAGGAAAACCAAAGAGTTTGGGTGAAGTTTCATATGAAAACCCAACAAGGCCACCAGCATCATACCGATGAAGAGTCAAAATCAGTAATTGGCGAAAGCAGAGAGAGTTTTCAAGAGGACTTGCTTGAGGCCATAGAGCGCGGAAATTATCCGAAATGGGATATGAAGATTCAAGTGATGACTGAAGCGCAAGCAAAACAGTTCCAACACAATCCGTTTGACTTAACCAAAGTCTGGCCGCATGGCGACTTTCCACTCATCGATGTTGGCACACTAGAATTAAATCGCGTACCAGACAATTATTTTGCAGAGATAGAACAAGCTGCATTTAGTCCGTCTAACGTGGTGTCTGGAATTGGATTTTCTCCCGATAAAATGTTGCAAGCACGCATTTTCTCCTATGCCGATGCTCACCGCTACCGACTCGGTACGCATTATGAGGCATTACCTGTTAATCGCCCAAAATGCCCTGTGCATCATTACCACAAAGACGGTGCAATGCGGTTCTTTAATAATGAACCTGGTGGTAACGAAGATGCTTACTACGAGCCTAACTCGATGGGAGGCCCAAAAGAGAGCCCAGAGTATAAACGCCCTGCTCTTGAGCTTGAAGGAATGGCGGATAGATACGACCACCGTAAAGACAATGATGATTTTTCACAGCCTCGTGCTCTATATTGCCTATTTGATGATGCCCAAAAGCAGCGCTTGTACGGCAACATAGCGCGCGCGATGGCGGGTGTACCTGAACATATCATTGAACGCCAACTTGGGTTATTTAAATCTGTTCACGAAGAGCTTGAAGCCGGTGTTAGAACGGCACTGAGTGAATAAGGTTAACTGCCTAATCTGAACAAATAGCTAGCACCTGAAGTGCTAGCTATTAAACGGCTAAATTTGTGACCATGCCTTTTTGGTTCCAAGCGCGTAAGCCCCTCCTATTACCAAACAAATTGAGGAACTCACCAGCCAAAATGTCATGCTGTTATCTGGGATCGTTGGCATGATAAAAACAAACCCAATTCCCCTTATTAAAAAGATTGCACTTATTACACACAGGGCGATTTTAAGCATAGGTAATTGTCGGATCCGTTTCGCCCCTGAAAACGCGTAGCATGACCAGAGCAGTAAAATCGTAGCGATAACGGCAGTGATAAGGTGAGGATAAATAAGCCCTTGCTCGGCCATAGTAGCCATTTCCTCGCCGGCACCGAAATATCGATACCAAGGTGCACCAAAAATAATGCAGCCAATATGCGCCACTGCCGCAATGGCTGTACACACACCCGCGAAGAGTAGAAAATGGTTGGTCGTTTGAGTTTTCGTGTTCAAGTTCATTTCCCTATATTGTCAACTTGCTTAAGTATCACTGTTCTGCCTTTGCCTGTCGATAGATATGCGCTCAACCGATAATATCTGTGGGTCGTGATTTATCTGGGCACAAATATTCCCGCGGCTTAAAGTGCGGCATTAGAGCCAAAAAGATCGCGGGGTGAACCCGCTCCTACCAGATATGGGTCAGTGTCATTACAACGCTATGCTTTTGGTGCGACGAGTGGTAAATCAAACTGCACCATTAAGCCACCTTTTTTGCGATTAAATAGCTTAAGTTGTCCACCGTGAGCAATCACGACTTCATTACAAATACTCAATCCTACCCCTGTGCCACTTGGTTTAGTAGAAAAGAATGGCAGTACTGCATTTGCAAGTTTCTCTTCTTCCATTCCCACCCCTCTATCCACGACTACAACAATGAGGCGTTGATAATCAACCAGCAGTTTAACGCCTATTTCTTCTATTTTAGATCCTGACTCATGGGCGTTCTTAACCAAATTAATCATCACCTGCTCTACCTGTATGGGATCAAAAAAAGCGCGCTCCAAGGGAAGTGCTGCCAGCAAAGTAAAGTCATAAAGCTTACTAACGGTATCAAGTAAGGGCTGCAAGGGTTGCTCTGTAATATTAGGAGCCGGTAATCTTGCAAATTCGCTATATTTAGCCACAAATTCACTCAAGTTCTCGGTACGGCGATTAATGGTTGCCAACATATCGGGAAGCAGTTGGATCAGGGCATGGTTTTGTTCTTTAACACTGCGCTCAACAATCGTGTTTGCGGAGTTAGTCAACGAAGAAATGGGTGCTAATGAATTATTAAGCTCATGACTTATCAGCCGAATGGCGTTTTTCCACAGTCCCACTTCTTGACGGCTCATTTCGCTGGATAAGTTTTGACACATTAACAATATATGTGGCTGGTGGTTGAGCGTTATGCTCTGCCTTGAAAAGTAATAGCTTTGCTTTTCATCATTGGCTTGAAAAGTCACAAACCCAGACTCTTTTTGTAGCAAAATAGTTTGCAGTTTAGGATCTGCATTCGCAATGGCATGATGCAGTACTAGGCCGCTTAACGACTTGTTGTTATTAAGTAATTTTCCTGCTTTATCATTGGCATATACAACCTGATCAAATTGGTTTAGTAATAAAATAGATACCGGTGACACCTGCAAAATAGTATCGAGTAGTAACTCCCTTTGGCTGGTGGCGTGGCGCTGCTTTTTTAGTGTTGTCGATAAACGATTATATTCCAAAATTAGATCAGACATTTCTATGCTTTCAAAATGTGTAATTTGAACTGAAAAGTCTTGATCTTTAAAACTGCGGATCCCGTCCGTTAAGCAATCTATGATCCGCTGTTGGCGAGAGAAAAAGTAACTGATACCGACAACGCCTACTACCGCCGCAACAAGCAGCCCCACCGGAATTGCCAGAGTAAATGGTATTGCAAATAAAGCTGCCAGCCATAGAATAGCCGCAAACACCAATAGCGATACAAATAGGCATGCAGACACCGCTGCTTGAAGAGACACCGTCATTTTAAACCAAACTTCTCCATTCTCCGGTATAGTGCTTGCCGACTTAATCCAAGCTTTCTTGCGGCTTTACTGACTACGCCATCAGCGCTGTCTAATGCAGCTTCGATATCTGCTTGTGTATATTCAAGCGGCTCTTCATGTTGTGGTATTTGAATTGCTAAATGCTCACACTCAATTTCTTGCCTAGGACTCAGCAACACAGCACGGCCTATGGTGTTTTCAAGCTCCCTGACATTTCCAGGCCACGTGTGGTGCTTTAACTGCTTCATAGCTGCGTTACTCAAACTCTTATTGCTCGGTAAAAAGTGATCCACTAACACGGCAATATCTTCTTTTCGCTCAGATAGTGGCGGCAATTTAAGCTCAATCATATTGATCCGATAATACAAGTCTTCTCTAAAAGTACCTGCGCGAATGGCCTCTGGTAAATTACTGTTGGTGGCACTGATCACCCTAACATTTACCCTTTTCGTGACCGTGCTGCCAACGCGTTCAAACTCACCACTTTGTAAAACCCTTAGCAATTTTTGTTGCCCTGTCAAAGACAAGTTGCCGATTTCATCCAAAAACAAGGTGCCACCGTCGGCCGCTTCAAAGCGCCCAGCCCTCGATTTTTGTGCACCTGTATAAGCACCACTTTCAACCCCAAATAACTCGGCCTCAATGAGGTCCGCCGGAATGGCCCCCGCATTCACTTTAATAAAGGGTTTATGTTTATAGCTGCTATTGGCTTGTACGATTTCTGCAATTTTCTCTTTTCCAGCGCCGTTTGGTCCTGTGATCAGAATTGGTGCATCGGAGTGCGCAACCTGCGTCGCCATTTCAAGCAAGCTCAACATGGCCGGATCGGCAACCACCACACCACACAGGTCGTATTGCGCTTTTAGCTTTTGTAATCTGGCATTGCGCTGATTAGCAGCGCTACTTACTTGCTCTTGTAGTTCTCGCATTTCGAGCAAGTTTTTCACTGAAGTGACGAGTTTATGATCTTTCCAAGGTTTAGCTAAGTAGTCTGCTGCACCATCTTTAATTAGCTCTACCGCCATTTCAAGATTCGTCCAAGCGGTCAGTAAGATGATGGGTAAGTCTGGCTCTAAATCTCGAATAGCTTTATACAGGGCTTTACCTTCCGCGCCGCTGGTGGTGTCTCGGGTAAAGTTCATATCTTGAATAACTAAGTCGAACTGTTTGCTACGAACCTTCTCTAGGCCCAGCTGCGGAGAGGTAACACCTTCACACGGAATATCATTGAGTAACAAAAGGACTTTAATGGCTTGAATTACATCCGGATTATCGTCAATTACCAATACACTCATGAACGCTTTTGATCCTAATTTGTAGATTTAGCCCCTTTCGGGGCTTTGTTGTTTTTATTATTAACTCGATTTAGTTACTTGTGCCGGCGACACTTTCGCAGCTTCTTTGGCAGGCAGGTACACTGCCAATGTACTCACAAGCCAAGTAAAAATAGCTACCCCAACCAATAACGGGATCTCTACCACACTTTGCACGCGAACATTATTCATCAAAAAATAGTAAAGCAAAATCGAGAGACCAAAGCCTAGCACTAAACCGATAAAGACTAAAATTGTATTTTCTTTAATTAAAGACCACATCACTTTGCCTTTAGATGCCCCTAACGCACGAAGTACACCATGATCTTTCTTTCTTAGGCTAACAGAAAAGCTGACAAGTGCGACAATACCAAGCGCGGTGACCACGCATGCTATGATGCTTATACCTGCCATGGTGAGTGCAAAGGTGCTACGGCCATCCCACAAACGTTTTTTTGCCCTAGCAACAAACTCTACTCGCTCAACCATTCGTCCGCTGGTGTGATACAGTGCCGTTTCAACTTCTTCTAGCACTCGCTCAGACACACCTTTTTCAACCCTGACTAAATAATTTGCCCGTTGACGGTTACCCCATATGACCTCAGGTACAACCCCTGAATTGTAGTGTTGTTGATTGTACGTTGCGCCTTCCCCAAGCATTTTACCTTTATAAACACCAATCACTTGATGTGGAATGCGTTGTCTTGAAATATACACCGTCTGCCCAAGGGCAGAGTCACCACCAAATAAAGACGTGGCAAGGTCGTCACTTATCATAATAACGCCTGCATTTTTTGTTGCCTCATCACCTTTTATAAATTCGCTGGCATAAAATCTCCGCCCCTCAACAAGTTCAAGCCCAAGTACATCTACCCCTTTTTCATCCAAGCCAAAGTAGCCGAACACGCTGTAATCCGTTTCTGGTTGGGTATCTTTAAAAATAGTCCATCCAGGGCCTAAGCTGTTTAATACCAGCTCTCTACCAGCATAAGATGCGGCAACGACCCCAGGCACATTTTCAATCGCTTGAATATCCTTTTCTATAAGTGACTGCACGTCTACGGAGGTATCAAACACACGCGTCGTTACATTGAGAATTTGTTGCTCTTCCAACTTTGAAGGAATTAGCCAGTTTTGCAGCGTTGCATAGCTGATAAACGCGGTATTGCTGACAATCATCACGGTGATCGCGATTTGTAGAATAATTAACAGCGCAATACTTTTTTGTTTTAAGATCAGTTTTAAAATATGTTTAATCGCCATACTTACCCCCTTAACTCTGCAGCTGGTGATACACGGCTACTACGATATACCGGATATAATCCAGATATCCCAACCGCCAAGAAAATACCTATGGTGGTCAAAAGTGCCAGCTCACCATCAAACTGATAGATTTGACGAACCTGCTCGGCAAATGCCATATAATCCGTCTGATACATACGCAAATGGAACATCAACTCGAGTCCTGCAAATGCGAGTACAAAACCAAGCAACACAGATGCAACTGTGAGCATCAAGATCTCTAAAAAGTGAATTTTCATTATTACCCCACGGTTTGCACCGAGGGCTCGGTAAAGGGAAATAAGCTTACGATTGGCTTGGAATTTGGCCAGTAGGATCCCCACAGTGTTCACTAGACAAATGGCAAATAGTAAATATGAAAACGTTAGGTAAATGGCTTCCCATGCCATAAAACGCTGGATCAAAATATAGAGCTCACCCATGCTATAAAAATCGGTGAGATTGTTGTGTTGAAAACGGCCAACCACTTGCTGATTTGCAGTATAGTTATTCAACCAAGTTTTTAGCTCTGCAAGATGTGCCACCCCCATATCATTTTGGTACTGGAACCAAACCGTCAAATAACCACATTCAGCACTTTTCAGCATGTCGATACTGCCGCTACGCGGGTTGGTTGCGGTGTATAAATCGTCGGTTCTACACGATACTTGCCCTGTTCTTGGAAAGTTTTGCGCATAGGCATAATTTAGCGGGATAAATGCATCGTGATTGTAATTATTACTAAAGCTCAAATCTTGGAAACGACGTTTATAATTGCTCAAATCAACCACGCCCACGACTTGTATTTGTTCGCCTTGAACTTGAATAAACTGCCCGACAGAATTCGCCCCACCAAAAAGATGGTCATTAGCGTTTTTACTGATCACAGCGACCGCTTCACCACTTTGCTGGCTTTGTTCACTCCAAGAAGCTCCGTGGATAAACGGCGCATCTAGTACACTAAACATTTCTCTATCTGTACCAGAAGCTTCTACACTAATAGGTCTAACTGAGTTATCCGCCAGCCCCACAATAAACTCTGTGGTGTAGTTAAATGATAGATGCTCGTATGGTAAATCCGCTTGCTTAAGCGCCTCTGCATCTTGATATGTCCAGCGTGGAAATTGGTTAAAATCGACAACGTCTTGGTCGCCATCAAAAAAATTTAGGCCCGCGGTGTACAAGTGATCTCCCTTATAACCAATCACCTCACTGCTGCTTTGTTTTACAATGGCTGACATCGTCAACATCAAGGTGATCCCAACTGCAAGGTTGATCACCATCAGTGCGCTTAGCTTGGGTTTTTGCTTTAATCCCTGCCAAGCTAATAGTATTAGCTCTTTCATCGCTTACTCCTACACTGCCAGTTCAGTTAGCTGAGATTTGGTGATGTCGGTTAGCTCACCATCAAAAATTTGGATGTTACGACCCGCTCGTCGTGCCAGCTCATTGTCATGGGTTACCATAATCAATGTTGTACCCGCCTGATTCACTTCTTGTAATAAATCCATCACTTGCCTTGCCATTAAGCTGTCTAAGTTACCCGTTGGCTCATCCGCTAGTAGGAATCGCGGTTTCCCCGCCAAAGCTCTGGCAATAGCCACACGCTGCTGTTGCCCGCCACTTAGCTGTGCGGGATGATGTTTCATTCGGCTTGCAAGCCCAACGAGTTCAAGCGCTTCTTCAATGCGCTTTTTACGCTCACTGGCCTTAATCCCCCGAAAAATGAGCGGCACTTCAACGTTGTCATATAAAGATAAGTCGCTGATAAGGTTAAAGCCTTGGAAGATAAAGCCAATTTTTTCGTTTCTTAGCTGAGACAACTTTCTATCGTTAAGATTGGCAACGTTTTCACCATCTAGAAAATAGTCACCGCGCTCAAAACGCTCTAACAAACCGGCAATGTTCAAAAAGGTCGTTTTGCCTGATCCTGACGGGCCTGTGACCGCAATAAACTCCCCTTCTTCAATGGTTAAATTAACATTGCTGAGCGCATGGGTCTCAATCAGATCTGTACGATAAATTTTGCTTACTTCATTCATTTTTAACATTGTCTATTCCTTCTCATTCTTATTCGGTACGCAAGATGAGGCTACTTCCCGAGTAACACTCGCGCTTTGTTATTGAACGGATCTAAACTTGAAATCACGATTTCTTGTCCTTCACTTAGGCCCTCGATAATTTCAACTTCAGAAATACTTTTTACACCGAGCTGAATGGGTGTTTGATCGACCTGCTCACCGACAACCGTATAGGTAAAACGCCCTGCGCCAGTTTCAACAAATGCACCACGCCTTACTTTGAGCACGTCTTGCTTTTGTGACAGGATAATTCTTGTAGATACCTTTTGGTTTTGGCGAAGACCACTTGGTTGTTCATCAAAGCGTACTCGCGCACTGACACGGCCAGCTTCGATTTCAGGGGAAATAGCGACCAGCTTTGCATGGTATTGGTATTGATTGATAATTACTTCAGCGGCCATGCCGACACCTAGATTGTCGGCATAAATTTCTGGTATTTGCGCTTCAACCTCAAGCTCTGAAAGGTCAACCAAGGATATTAGCGCCGCATCTCGCTGTACAAACTGCTTTTGCTGGACATGCACCGTACCAACAATACCCGACAACGGCGATATAATGTTAAGTGCCGCTACCTGACGCTGCACTTCTTCTAAAATATGCTGTTGTCTGGTTAGGCTCAGCTCGCTACTTTTTAGCTCAAACGCAAGTCGTTCTTGCTCAAGCTTTAGCGAATCGATGGCGTGACGCTCTTGTAGCTGCGCGCGCTTAAGTTCAACCATTGACTGTTCAAGCTCTAATTTTGAGATAATTTGCTTTTCGATGCTTTGTTTTGAGCGTGCCATTTCCCGCTCTGCCGCTTCTAAGTCTACTTTCGCCATTTCCATGCGTTGTTTAGTATCAAGTAGCTGCTGTTTAATCGAGATCCGTTGGCGCTCAACTTCCGTTTGTAAACGTTCAAATGTCGCCTCTTCTTGCAGTAAACGGTTGGTAAGCTCTGGACTGTCTATGATAAGCAACGCTTGCCCTGCTTTGATGGCATCACCGGGTTTAACGTTTAGCGTTACTGTGCCCGATGCGATGGCGTATAAGTCGGGATTATTCGCAGCCAGCGTACGCCCTTCAACACGAATATCTTCGCTGATATCACCTCTCACTACCGTGGCGAGACGTACTTGCTCCCGCGATACCGTCTGCTCTGCAGATAAAATTGTGTTAATGCTTGGCCAAGCACTGGTCAATCCACCTAAGGTGATGCCAACGGCCAACAACGCAAGCACAGGCTTTTTTATGGTTCGTTTCTTTGCGATTTGTTTATCTTGCGCACTTGTATCTTTAATCATGTTACCTCCTTGCGGACAAGAGGGTGTCCGCGATTATTATGAGTAACTAATAACAAGTAGCGTGCCATAATTTATCTTACTGTTTTATATGCTATTTATGTAATTTAACGGCTTTATTGAGAGGATTTGGACGGACACCGGACAGTTTGCGGACAAGGGAGCTTTATATCAATTTGCTTAATTAAGTGATCTATTCTGCAGTGAGAAAATTTTGTCGATAACACCGCTACTGCATCCTGCTACCGCCAAGGTGCCTACATCCATATCTGCAAGGCAAAGATTTTGCTATTGAGTTGTTCTAAATAAGAAATTTTTAACGCAGGTAGCGTCAGATTTACACCTTCAAATTGAGCTAGTATTAAGACAAATTGGTATTAAAAAATATGTTTAAGCTTGATGGTTAGGGCCTGTCCAGCCGTGCGAGTCACTTTGACATTTTAGTGATGTGAACACATGCAAACATCTTGATACTTGATCAAACGTTTCCTCTTCTATTGGGAATTTAATCTATCTGCAGCCAATATATACTTGTTATAGCCGGTTTTACCGGCTATAAATTTTTGCCATCATCAGCCATTTCCCAGTACTTTGGCAGGATCCGTTTTGGTGGCTTGCCAAGCGGGATATAAGCTTGCGACGACAGCCATAACAAAAGTCGTGACTAAACTGATATAAATGTCTGTCCAAATAATTTTGCTCGGTAAGTACTCAATAAAGTAGACGCCTTCAAGCGGATTGGTATCACTCATATTGATCCAGGCTTTAAAAATATCGGGGATATTAATAGCAATAAAAATGCCGATCCCTGTGCCTAGCAGTGCACCTATCCCTGCATACGTCACACCTTGTAGCGCAAAAGTCGAAAAAATCGTACTGTCCTGTGCACCCATGGTTTTCAAAATGGCAATATCCGCCCGCTTTTCTTTTACTTCCATCACCATAGAAGAGACGATATTAAAGCTCGCTACAGCGATGATCAGAAATACCACGAGATAGACGATAGTGCGTACCATCTGAATATCTTGATACAGTCCGCCTTGCGTTCGAAACCAAGACGACACGTACACTAAATCGGGTAATGCCCTGCCCGCTGATGTCGCAATTTGCTGTGCCTGAAACACATCACTCACCTTGGCACGCAAGTCCGTTACTTGGTCTTCTCTAAAATCCATCGCTTCTTGCAGTGCGTTAAGTGGCACTAAGGATAATGTTTGGTCAAGTGGCCCGCCCATATCGATAAGCCCCACCACCGTCGCCGTTAATCGCTTTGGCGCAGCGAGTGGATTATCCGAATGTTTGTTAGCAACCAAGAGCTGGATATTATCGCCAGCCACGACGCCAAGCTTGTCAGCTATCCCTTTGCCGATGATCACTTCACCCGGTTTTAGTGCCTTTAGTTCTGCGCCTTTTATAAAATCACCTATGCTCGACACCGTATGATGCCTATTCGGTGCGATCCCTTTTAACTGCGCCGCTTTTAAGGTGCCTTTGTATTGCAGCATGGCTGTTAAGTTAATTTCAGCCGTCGCGCTTACGACGCCACGTTGACTCTCCAAGATCTCTACTTTTTGCTGCCACGCTTGAATAGGGTCGTAAGGTGCTTGATAACTAACTTGCGGTACCACCGACAACAGCCGCTGCTCTAATTGTTCTTCAAAACCATTAATCACAGAAAGTGCGACTATCAATACTGCCATACCCAGCATTACACCAAGCGTAGAAGCACGGGTTAAAAAACCAATAAAGCCAAGCTGACGTTTAGACTCTCTAAAACGTTTGCTTAAAAAATAACTAAGCATGCTGATACACACCTACTTTGCCATCGTCCAGTTGCACTGCACGACCAAGCTTATCTGCCAACTCTAGGTCGTGTGTTACAACAACAAAGCTGGTTTTTAGTTGCTGATTGAGTTCAGCTAGGAGGTCATAGATCCTTAGCGCATTATGCTTATCAAGATTGCCGGTTGGTTCATCAGCTAGCACCAAATCAGGTTCTGTTACTAACGCTCTCGCTATCGCAACACGCTGTCTCTCCCCCCCAGAAAGCTCTGAAGGCTTATGATCAGCACGATGACTCAAGCCTACTTTATCAAGCATGAGTAATGCTTTTTCGCGGGCTTGTTTTGCTTTATTACCGGCAATTAGTAATGGCATCGCCACGTTTTCAACCGCGCTAAACTCCATCAACAAATGATGAAACTGATAGATAAAACCCAAATGCTTATTTCTAAATTCCGCCTGCTTTTTACGTGACAGCTTGCCAACTTCCACACCTTTGATTTTTACACTGCCGGTGGATGCTTTATCCAAGGTACCGAGAATATGCAGTAAAGTACTTTTACCTGAACCCGAGCTACCTACAATGGCAAGCATCTCACCTTGGGTTACAGATAAATCAACGCCTTTTAGTACCGTTACTTCGGCTTTACCATCTTGGTAGCTTTTGACCAAATCTTGGCAGTCAATGACTAAATCACTCATATCTTAATACCTCTGCTGGCAGCACACTCGACGCGCGTTTAGCTGGATACAAGGTTGCTAAAAAGCTTAGCAATATGCTGCCCACTGCCATAATCGTTAAATCTGTTAGTTCTATTTTGACCGGAAGTTCAGCGCCACCAAGCAACTGAAGGCCTGCGAGGTGGAGCACCTCATTAATATTGTTCGAAAGCAATAATCCACCAGCAACACCAATGAGTGTGCCAAAAATGCCGTTATACATCCCTTGCGCCATAAATACTTTAGCTATCATTTGTGGGGTAAAGCCAAGCGTTTGCAAAATAGCCACTTCCCCTTGCTTTTCACTCACCATCATAGATAGCGCTGAAATGATATTAAATACAGCCACTATCACAATAAGGCCAAGTAATAGCGACATAATGCGCTTTTCCATTGCAACCGCCGCAAACAATGTGCCTTGCTGAGTTTGCCAATCCTGTATCTCGAGCCCTTGTAACAAGCTATCCGCTTGCTGATAAAAATCAGGCAGACTAAAGGCATCATATAAATGAATGTTAAGGTCGTATTGCTCTGGCTTCTTGCGCATTAACCGCTGTAAACTCTTCCCGTCGGCAAATGCCAAATAAGTGTCAGCTTCGCTTTGGCCATCATATATGGCAGCTACGGTGAATAAGCGCTGCGTCGGTGTGCGGCCAAGCGGTGTGTATGTGGTGAATTCAGGCATGATCACGCGAAGTTGTTGACCAACGCTTACGCCAAGTTTATTGGCTAAATAGCGACTCAGCGCCACTTGGTATTTTTGCTCATACAATCGAGTTAAGCTACCTGCGCGTACGGCGTCATCTAACGCTGTTTCATACCCTTGAAATAGCCCTTGAAGTTGCACGCCCACCAAATCTTGATTGGTTTGTAGAATTACGTCACTTGCAACATATGGCGAAACTTGCTTAACCAAAGGATGATTTTCAATGGCTTGTAATTTATTTTGATCAAGTTGCTCATTTTCCTTAATTTGCACATGCGGGATCAAATCAAGCATGGCGGCTTTTAAGGTTTGCTCAAAGCCATTCATCACTGAGCTGACGGTGATCAAACTCATCAAGCCAAGGGCGATACCCGCAATTGAGAAAAATGAGATAAACGATATAAATGCATTGCCTTTCGCAGCACGGCTATATCTTAACCCAACAAAGAGGCTAACTGGTTGAAACATAATCTATCTCGTAAAAAACTGCTGCACGGATACTAACATACTCAAAACCAGATTGATGGCAGGATTGCTATAAAAAGTGTGACAAACTATAAATTTGTTGACGTTTAGCTGTGCATTGCTTATCCCGTCAAAACGTTACTACTCGTCATACTTAGCGATTACCTTTTGCGGATCTGATATGGCACGTTTCTGCGTTTGACTACTGTTGATTTCACCACCGATGTGTGGGTATCACCCAGCGTGGAGACTTTATCCAGAATTTCGTCTAGCTTAGGCATACTCTCAAAACACAACCTCACATAAAAACAATCCTCTCCCGTCACTTTGTCACATTCAATCACTTCAGGAATGTTTTGGATCATCGCTTCAAGTTGTTTTAGTTTACCAGGATGCTGGCGAATACGCACAATCGCTGTCAGCGGGTAATCAAAGCTTTCTGGGTCTAATTCAATACTGTATTTACTAATTACCCCATACTCTTCCATACGTTTCATGCGCTCATTCACACTCGGTGAAGACATATTCACTGCCCGGGCCATTTCAGCAACAGACACCCGGCTGTTGTTTTCTAACAGCGATATAAGCTTGCTATCTATCGCGTCAAGCGACCATTTTTCATTATTAATTAGTTTTCTCATTTTTGCCTTTCATTTTTAGGAAATTAGAAAGATTAGCCTTTTATTGCCTATTAGTAATACGGCAAACCCTAAGTAATATGCAAGTATAGAATTGAATATGACAAGGTGTGAACAATGTTTGGCTCAGATAAAGAAAAGGGTTCGATAGAGATGATAATAGCTATGGTGCTATCTGGCACCATAGGATACTTTGTCGTCAGTGCACAACAATCCTATTGGAACGTGGTATTTTTACGTTGTGTTATTGGCGCGTTGTGTCTTCTCGGATACGTGCTCGTAACAAAGCAACTGACAAAAGAGGTGTTTAAAGGTCCCGTTTTTATAACCATCTTGCTCGGCGGTATCGTGCTGGTCGGAAACTGGGTGCTGTTATTCGCCTCGTTTGACTATATTCCTTTTTCAATTTCAATCATCGCATACCATCTACAACCTCTGATGTTGGTATTATTAAGTGCGGTGCTTTATCGTCAGTATCCAAGTAAAGCAATCCTTTTATGGTTGACCATCGCCGTGGTGGGATTATGGTTGGTTGTGGGGATCCCCTATCAAGAAATAGTCGCAGTTATTTTTGCACAAGAGAGCAATCAAGCCGTTTTTGGTCTGCTACTGGCACTTGGAGCTGCATTTCTGTATACCATTACAACGCTGATGACAAAAAAGGTAAGCCAAGTGCCATCCGGTGTGGTTGCTGTGATCCAAATCTTTTTGGGCGGTTTATTTTTATTGCCTTGGGTTGACTTTGCACATTTCCCAGAGACTTCATCGAGCTGGGGCAATATCCTATTCTTAGGCGTCGTCAACACAGGGTTTATGTATGTGATCATGTATGATGCGTTTCAACGCTTAAGCACCACATTAATCGCTATTCTTTCTTTTATTTATCCGGTCGTGGCGCTGTTTGTAGATTTTATTGCATTCGAGCACACGATTTCGATGCTACAAACGCTTGGGATTGTTTTAATCTTAACGGCCGTCAGCGCTGTAAAGTTCGATTGGAAGTTAGGCAAGTTATTTAACCTGAGGTTTGGATAAGGAGTGTTCCAACTCATTGTTGCTAAAGCACAACTTAGTTTTTCCTTGTCTAGCCAGAGAGTTTTAGGGAAAACACCGCTTCCGCGTCCTGCTCTCGCTAAGGTACCTACATCCTGTAGGCAAGGCGAATTTACGCA
>NZ_JAKRFW010000045.1:0-75755 GCF_022347905.1 Pseudoalteromonas sp. Of11M-6
TCAACTTTTGCCTAGATTACTAGGCGGCAAGTCGAGCGTCGCGACCAAAACACACTCAGAAGAACAAAAATCAAACAGCAAAGGTCAACAGGCCCTAGCAAATACCTCATTGTTTATAAACAATGAGGTATTTGAACCGGTTTAGTTTAACTTCTACCTAATTCGCTTCTAAGCTCTTTGGTTGCTGCCACCATATTCTCAAGTGCAGCCCGGGTTTCTGTCCATCCTCGGGTTTTAAGCCCACAATCAGGATTCACCCATAATCTTTCTACTGGGATTTTCTTCGCTGCTTTGTGAATTAAATCTTTTATCCATACCACCTCAGGTACGTTTGGCGTGTGAATATCATAAACGCCAGGCCCGATGTCATTGGGGTAGTCAAAATCTTCAAAGGCGTCGAGTAAGGTCATATTTGAACGTGACGTTTCAATTGTGATCACGTCCGCATCCATATCCGATATGGCAGCGATAATATCGTTAAACTCCGAATAACACATATGCGTATGGATCTGTGTTTCGTCATTCACACCACTTGCAGATACCCTAAACGCATATGCCGCCCACGCTAAGTAAGTTTTCCACTGACTGGCTTTGAGTGGCATCCCCTCTCTAAATGCAGGCTCATCGATTTGGATCACCTTAATCCCTGCATTTTGCAAATCCACTACTTCATCTCTCAGTGCTAAAGCTATTTGATTCGCGATGCTCGGCTTGTCTAAGTCATCTCTGACAAACGACCAAAATAAAATAGTCACCGGCCCTGTTAGCATGCCCTTCATCGGTTTTTTGGTTAAGCTCTGTGCATAACTCGTCCACTTCACTGTCATTGGTGCTGCACGCGAGACATCTCCCCAGATCACAGGGGGTTTAACACAGCGCGACCCATAACTTTGCACCCAACCAAACTGAGTAAAGGCAAAACCTTCGAGTAATTCACCAAAATACTCAACCATATCATTGCGCTCTGCTTCGCCATGTACAAGCACATCTAAGTTAAGCGCTTCTTGTTCTTCAACGGCATAACGGATCTCCGCTTCCATCTGGCTTTGATAAGCATCAGTACTCAACGTACCCGCTTTATAATCACGTCGCGCCTTACGAATAGCTTGGGTTTGTGGGAAAGAGCCTATCGTTGTGGTTGGCAATAAGGGTAAATTTAGCGATTGTGCTTGCTTTTTAATTCTGGTTGCGAATTCACTCGTGCGTTGACCGTCTTTTGCTGTAAGCGCTGAAACACGCTGCTGCACCTCATTATTATTCACTCGAGTAGAAGTCAAACGCGCTTTTACAGGCTTAGAATATTCGACCAACTGGGTAATATCACGCTGCTCCAATGCATTTTTCAATAATGCCAGCTCTTGCCCTTTTTGTTTGGCAAATGCGAGCCAAGACTTTAACTCACTATCAAGCTTTTGCTCTTGCTCTAAGTCGACTGGCGTATGTAATAATGAGCACGAAGGAGCGAGCCAGAGATTATCACCGCGACGTTCATGAACCAGAGCAAGTTGCTGATATACACCTTCGAGATCCGAGCGCCAAATGTTACGACCATTCACAATCCCGAGAGACAGTACGCTATCTTGCCCAACTACTTCCTCTAACGCAGCCAAGTCGTAGTTTGCCGTTACGCAGTCAAAATGCACGCCTTCTACGGGGTAAGATTGAATATCTTCAACATGCGGTTGTACGGAGTCAAAATAACTGGCCAACAATACTTTTACCCCTCGGCCGCTCAACGCATCAAAACTCCGGCGCAGCGCGCTGCGATAAGCATCGTCGATTTCCAATGCTAAAATAGGTTCATCAATTTGTACCCACTCAACACCTTGCTGTGCAAGCTTGCCGAGTACCTGCTGATATACAGCCAATAACTTATCTAATAAAACTAATTTATCAAACTCTTGACCAACGCATTTAGCTAAGTAGAGATAGGTTACCGGGCCGACCAATACGGGCTTTGCTTGGTAGCCAAGTAATTGTGCTTCTTCTACTTGAGTAAACAACTCCGTCCAAGTTAGGGAAAATTCCTGCGTTTGAGTTAACTCGGGGACAATGTAATGATAATTGGTGTTGAACCATTTCGTCATTTCACTTGCAGCACACGCACAGCCGCTTGGTGCTCGCCCTCTGCCAATCCGAAACAAAGTATCGAGATTTACAGACTCATCATTTTTGTGACGACTAGGAATAGCGCCGACAAGTAATGAAATATTCAACACGTGATCATACCAAGCAAAATCGCCGACAGGGAGAAGGTCAACACCAGCATCAGCTTGCAATGCCCAATTTTCTGCACGAATGCGCTTTCCTTCCGCGATTAAGTCGTCTTGCGTTAAGTCGCCTGACCAATAGCGCTCTACTGCAAATTTAAGTTCACGTTTTTTGCCTACGCGTGGAAAACCCAAATTATGTGTTAATGCCATGATTTTAATTCCGTCTAGGTGTATGGATGTCTAAATTTAATTATCATAATCAAAAACAACAATTGATGCTTTTTCAGATTTCATATGAATAAAATTAATTTGTAATTTTTTGCAAAATTTTTACAGAAGTAGTGACAACGCTGTCATTTTTAGTGTTATAGTGGATTTGTGAATTTTTGAACAATTCACCGTAGGTATTTAGACGTCTAGACATTGATAATAACTAAATAGAATCGTAATATTGAGTAATGCTGAGATTTGCTCACTTCAAATATGAGAATTGTTGATAATGATTGATATAAAGCACCTAAAGACTATCTCCACCTTGAAAGAAACTGGTTCTCTTGTGAATACAGCACGAGAGCTATTCCTGACTCAATCCGCTTTATCTCATCAGATCAAAGATCTAGAGAACAAACTCGACTGCCAACTATTCGAGCGCAAGACCCAACCGGTACGCTTTACCCCTCAAGGCATGTTGCTATTAGAGCTCGCCAATGATGTATTGCCTAAAGTTGAAGCAACAAAGTGTCGTTTGAAGGAAAGCCTTAACCAGCCCATCTCACAACTCAGATTAAGCGTGGAATGTCATGCTTGTTTTCACTGGTTGCTGCCAACGATTAAAGAATTCAATACCTTTTGGCCTGACATTAAAGTCGATTACGAACGAGGCTTTAGCTATGATGCGATTCCTGACCTTATTGAAGATGAGCTGGACTTAGTGCTTACTTCGGACATTCGAGAACCAGAACAGCTCGAATACGCGCATCTTTTTGACTTTAAATTAAAGTTAATCGTTGCACCAGATCACGAATTGGCCAAGAAGGCCTATGTCACAGCACTCGACCTAAAAGATGAAACCATCATTTCTTACCCTATTCCTCGCGAGCGTCAGGACATATTTAAGCACTTTATTCAAAATGCACGCTTTGATGGTACGCTAAAAACCGTCGATCAAGGTTTATTAATCTTCCAACTTGTGAGTGCGGGTATGGGGGTTGCGGCCTTACCAGACTGGTTGGTCACACCGTATGAAAGCCAAGGGCTGATTAAATCGATTCCTCTAGGCGCTCTTGGGCTAAATCGTCCAATGTATTTAGCAATGAAGAAAAGCATGAAAGATAACCCTGTTTATCGCCATTTCCTCAATACTTGCCGTAAAACCACGGCAAGATAGTTGACTGGGCTCTTTTTGAGCCCTAATTGTTATACATTTCTACAGCTCCCATCTCATGCTAGCATTGCGTCAGGCTTATCTAAATCTAAGGCATGTTTAAATGTTTGAAGTCAAAAAGGTTATCGGTCAACTTCTGATGCCGTTACCGTTATCTTTGGTTGCACTTATGGGGCTCATGTTTTTTATCGCCAAAACACGCAAAGGGCCGTATATCACAGTCTGGTTGGTCCTACTAACTACTTGGAGCATATCCACTCCTTATGTCGCGCAACACATTATCGAGTGGGATAAGGGCACGCTCACCGCATTCAATCCAAGCAGGCACAAAAACATAGACAGAATTGTTGTGCTTGGTTGTAATTTATACCCCGATGATTCCCTCCCCAGTAATGCTCAACTAGGTAGTTGCGGTTTAGCTCGACTAGTTGAAGGCATTAGACTTGCTAATATTTACCCAAAAGCCCAGCTGTATGTTTCTGGTTATGGCTATGGCAACGCAACAAGCGCAGGACTCATGGCTAAAACTGCACAGAGCTTAGGTATTTCCGCTACCCGTATCAAGCAAAACCCCAATGCCAAAGACACCGCAGACGAAGCGAAAATGCTCGCGCCCGTTTTGGTAGATTATGATGTTGCACTTGTCACGTCAGCTTCGCACATGAAACGCGCAAAAAACCTATTTGAAGCACAAGGCGTTGAAGTATTCCCTGCCCCGACAGAGTTTTATAATTTTAAGTCACTCCCATTAAGTCGGCAGTTTATCGCAAATGATAAGGCGCTAGATATAGTCACTCGAATTTGGCATGAACAAGTTGGTAGTATGTGGATCACGATACGTCGCATTATCGACCCTGAAGCACTTTAAGCGTCGAAAAAGGCATCAAAACCAGGCTAAAGTTCGATAAATTGGCGCTGAAAAACGTAAAAAATTGAAAATTTGCGCAAATATGGGTATAAATAGAGTTTAATCTTAACCCGCGTATCCGCGTACAACACGACTAGGATCTACGATGAGTAAACTAGATAAAACTGAAGTACTAAGCGCTTTCGAAGCTGCGTACGAAGCTGCACATGGCAAAAAGCCTGAAATCACTGCAAAGCCAGGTTGGTATAGCATCGATGGTGGCAAAAACATGCGTCTTGCTGAGGTAGCTGAATTAACAGAAGAGCTAACTTCAGGGTCAGCTGTAGCAAGTGAGACAACGCAGGCGCCTGCCAAAAAAGCGAAAACGACTAAGAAAGCGCCGAAGGCAGCAGCTGTAAAATCAGCAAGCTTTACTATCGTTACAGAAAACGAAGATGGCTTCAAAGCGGAAGAACAGTGGATTGCTGAACTAGCAGCAAAAGATCACGACTGTCGCTTACCTCGTGGTGTTGTGTAAGCACAGTTTCATGAGTGAAGAAACCTCGCTGCTGCGAGGTTTTTTTTGGTCAGCTGCAATTAATACCGATTCAACCTGAGCGAAGAAGAGCTATTTTTATGACGTAAATTGAGCAGGGCGGCGCTCCAAACCAGAATAATCAAGCAAGTTAGTGACACCCAGCCTAATAAAAAAGTCAACGAAGCAAGCGGCAATTCCGGCCACTTTCCTGCCATACCATAACCCGCAATTGTGCGATGGGCGTAAAAACAAATGCATAAGACCAATCCGAAACTCAACGCTAGTGATACCATTACACCTCGGTACTCATCTTTGCGGCGCAATTTAAACTGCCGCTTGATATACATGTAAGTACCACTGAGAACCAAAAATGAGAGCACAACCCCAAATATAAACCACAGTATCTTCCCCCATATCCCCGCAAAATTGCCAAAATGTAGAGGGTCTGCGGTGTCGGATAATCGCCAATATAGCCCTTGGCTCGATGCTGTTTGGCTATAAACAACTTCCCCCGTGTAAGGGTTGACATAGATCTTGTTTGCCCTATCCCGAACTATCCAATCCTGCGATTGTCCTTCAGCATAAAAATAACCCCCAGAATAGCGAATAGCTTTCACCTCAAGATCGGGTCTCGTCGCTTTTACTATTGCGAATAATTCCACAACAGACAATTGTGGTTTATCCTGTCTCGGCAGTTCTGCCAAGGGATTAACGGCAAAATCCCCAACATCAGTATAAGCTGTTTTACCATCGACCATATCCATTCGTACAAACTCAAATAGATACCAGATACTCGTAAGCGAAATAACAACCGCAAGCCATAAGCCCCACGTCCCACTTATTTTATGCATACTTGCCATTTTGGCACGTGCATCCCCGCTAAACGTAAATACAAATAACTTTTTCCACCAGAGGCGATATACATAATGCGCACTCACGGTCGAAATACACAAAGGAACTGCAAAGATAAGCACAAGATAGTATGAAATGATGCTGTCAAACACGCCGAAAAAATGCATGTGGAAATCGCGAAAAAAGCGCTGAATATTAAAAAAACTACTTTCACCTTGGATAGCTCCTGAAAGTGGATCGACATAAACGTGTTGCCAAGGACTATCAGGCATCCGCATCACGATATCATACGAAAAATAGGTATCAGGACCTGTAAAGGCAATCCCTATTCGGGCGTCAGGATACGCCTTTTGTACCATCTCGTAAGCTGCTGCTAAGCTTATGTTTGATTGCCCGTCTACTGCCCTCACCTGATCGTTGAATAGCCAATCTAGTTCGTGGGCAATACTCGCAAACGCGCCAGTCCAGCATATTATGAACAGCAACACCCCAAACCACACGCCACTCAAACTATGCCAGTTGAACCATTGTTTTGCCGTCATGGACCACCCAATAGCGAAGACATAAAACGACTTCACTTCCTTGCCTTGTATTAATATTCAAACATAGATAAGCCCCTATGACAGCGCCATCCAACCTAATTGACATCCCCCCTAACAATCAGATCCTAACAACTATGAGATTTGGGTAAGCCATTATTTTTGCAATAATTCATTTTTTGCATTACCCCTTATAGTAACAAAAAGAATTATCATTTAGAATTGAAAATAATTTCTGTTTTCAGTTAGAACTATTCAAAAGCTTGGTTCAATCTCAGAAAAATAGCTCCTACATATCATAGGAACTTTCATCTTTATCTCTTGTGACGAAAAAACAATTTAGGAAAGGAAACACCCATGCAAACCAAAGCGCATCAATCTACAGCACTAGCTCTGATGTTATCACTCCTTTATTTTTCTCCAAATGCGGCAGCAAAAGCCGAGCGCGACAATATTGAACGGATCAGTGTTGTAGGCCAGCCAATCAAGCGTAACTCGGGTCCAACAGGACTTGACCTTACCATTAAAGAAACCCCCCAGTCTGTTACCGTGTTAAGCCACGATTATATAAAAGACTTCGAACTGAATGATCTTGAGGACATCATGGTACAGGCAACAGGCATCTCAAGATACAAATTTGGAGCGGGTGATAATACTGAGTTTACTTCTCGTGGGTATCTCGTCAATGCATTGGTTAAAGATGGCTTACCGACCTCAATTGCTGGACCACAAGAGAGTCGCTTAGACACTATTGTCTATGACCGAGTAGAGGTTCTTCGGGGCGCTGCGGGGTTAATGGCGGGTGCAGGACAACCATCGGCAACATTAAATGTCATCACAAAACAACCAGACCGAAGTGGATTTGTTGAAGTTGGTGCTGAGATTGGCTCTTGGAATAAAGTGCGTACACACATAGATGCAACAGGCTCCCTAACGAAAGATGAAGCATTGGCCGGACGAGTTATTCTTGCCTATGAGGAAAGAGATAGCTTTGTCGACAAAGAAAATAGTAATAAGATCGTCGCATACACCCAATTACATCATTATTTCTCCGAAGATACCGAAGCCTCGCTTAGTGTTCATTACCAAGACAATGAACTGAAACTATCACCCTGGGGATTACCCATTTTTTACTCTGATGGTAGTTCCGTCGAAATAGACAAGAAAACAAATTTATCATCGCCAGATAGTCACAACGGCAATACCCACCAAAGTTATCATTTAAAATTATCTCACCAAATCAATTTAGATTGGGAACTTAACTTTGGCGCACAATACAGTAAAACAGAAGCTGACATTACCTTGACCTACTTTAGTGGTAACCCAGACAAAGAAACAGGTCTTGGCCTTCAAGGCGGTGACAGACGCTGGGTTGAAACGGTTGATGGGACTAATTTTATTTTGGGACTGGTTGGTCGGTTTGAGTTATTTGACCGCGCACATCAGGTGAATATCACCTATTTAAATGCCGATTTTGAGTCCACAGACGATCGCTTCGAAGAACTGGATGAAAACGCGAGAACAGTATTTTATCCACTCCAATCGATTAATAACCTTCACCCAGCCGCTCATTTAACTGCGACAGATAAGCAATTTATTGGCTATTGGGACAAAACGACGAAAGAACAGAGCATTGCCCTTAGCAGTAAGTTAACGTTAACGGATGCCCTTCACGCCATTGTTGGTGTCAAATTTTTTGATTATGAACGTACCAATGAGCGTGACTTTGCTTGGAGCGGGTTCTCAAGCGATAAAGGTGAAGAAACCGGTGAGAGCTTATACTTGGGGCTGGTTTACGATCTCAATGACCAGATCAGCACGTATGCAAGTTATACCGATGCTTATGAGCCGCAACTGGATAAAGTGGATGCCAATTTAAATCAATTAGCACCAATCACCGCCCGGAACTTAGAAGTCGGCATTAAAACCACACTTTGGGATGATAAACTACGTCTAAACGTCGCTTACTTTGATAGTTTAAAGGAAGACTTCGGTGTTGTTATCCCCGAATATGCAGACGAAAGACCTGCTAGGTATCGACCCGTAGATGGTGCAGAAGCTGATGGATTTGAAGTTGAATTAGAAGCAAAACTGACAGATGATTGGCAAGTAAACTTTGGTTACAGTGATTTTGATGTTGTCGATGAGCATGGCGAAGATATTAACTTGTATGCACCAAGACAAACGCTCAATGCGAGCACCAAGTATACTTATGGGGCTTGGCGATTAGGGCTAAATGCAACTTGGGATACGGACAGAAAAGTCGATATTTTAAACGTCCCAGGAGTTGACCTTGGACTTCCAACAGGTGGTCGTCGAGGCGCAGTGCGTGCAGATCAAGATAGCCAGCTTTTACTAAATGCACACGTCAAATATCAATTCTCTAGCCAGCTGAGCGTTAAACTGAATATCAGTAATCTCACAGATGAAAGCTATTACGATACTTACGGTTTCGTGCCGAAAAAGTACAGCGAGCCTAGAGCATACAATTTAAGTATGGAATATCTGTTTTAACGTAAAGCACTATGCAAATGCTGTGGCGTGATAAGGTTACAACGCCTTTAAAACTTAGCTGCAGCAAAATGCCTATAATACCAATTGAATTAATTCTCTAATCAATTTGAAGGGTGAAATAGCATATTAGCTTCGTTAAAAATTTCTCATTTAGAACAACTAAATAGCAAAATTTACGTAACTGTGTTTTCAATCCCAAGAGCCGAACCTCCCAAATTAAGTACTAAGTCGAGTTGCCATTAAACCTTAAATACCGACACTTGACCGTTTAACTGCTCAGCTAACGCCTCTAAGTCATTACTCACATCTGCATTACTCTGCGCACTTCGAGTAATTTCAGAAATACTGCTACTGAAATCATTAATATTTTCGCTGATTTCCGCAACCACCGTTGTTTGTTCTTCCGTTGCCGTTGAAACCTGAATATTCATACCGACGATTTCATCCACCGCCTTGTCTATATCAGTCATGATTTGAGCTGACTCATTGGCCCTATCAACTCCTGCAGCTGCACTCGACTGTGCATTCTCCATTGACGACACGGCATTTTGTGCCATGCCCTGTAACTTACTGATCATATCTCGGATCGATTCCGTAGCTTTTTGCGTGTTGTGTGCCAATTGCCTAACTTCATCAGCAACAACCGCGAAGCCTCGACCTGATTCCCCAGCTCTCGCCGCTTCTATTGCAGCGTTTAATGCCAAAAGATTTGTTTGTTCAGCCACACCTTGGATCATTAGCACGACTTGGTTGATTTCATTCGACTGGTCGTTCAACGCTTTAATTAACTGCGCGTTATCTCCCACCTCACTGGCAAGACGCTCGATGGCCTGAATATTTTGCGAAATAACATCCATCCCCTGCTTTGCAAGCTGACCCGACATCTCTGCTTTGTTTGCGGTATTCATTGCATTATGTGCAACCTCCTGAATTGCACTACTCATTTCTGTCGCTGCGGTTGCGATCATTACCGTTTGCTGCTCTTGTTCTTGTGAAGTGCCCGCAATTGACTGACTAATTCCATTTAGCTCGTTGGATGTTGAGGACAGACTATTCACCATCGTAACTAGGTTGGTAACTAACTCATGTAAGCTCGACACCATAGTATTGAAGTCGTTTCCTATCTCACTCAGCTCGTCCTGCCCCTCAACCACTACACGTTGGGTTAAATCAGCATCTCTTGCAATGTTACCAATACGCATACGCAAACGACTGAGTGGTTCGTTAATTGACCTAAATATCAACATACCAATCATCACCATTACGATCACAATAGTAACGGAAGAGATAATCATCGCCGTTTTTGTCGCACTGGCTTCTGAGCGGCCAACATCTCTTAGTGCACTTGCCTCTGCAAGTTGTAACTCAATTAGTGCATTGTAGCTTTCACTTAAGGGGTCAAAGGCGGCATAGAGATCGCGTACAAATTTATCATAAGGAATTTCTTCAAAAGTATTTGCGTTAACTCGGTTAATATAATTAGACAGCAGTTGCTTGACACTTATCTCTGCTTTTTCAACTTGCTTTACTAAGCTTCGCTCTTCGCTCGTAAGGTCCGTGGACAAATAGCTATTCCATTCTTTTTCAGCGATATTTTTAGCTTCTTCGATTTGCTTTAACGCGGCACTGTTGGATAATTGATGGCCTCGTAACTTGTGAAAAGTATCTACAATAACCACCGCATAGTTGTCTGACACGACTTTTATTTGCCTCAGCGGTACAACTCTGTCGTCATAAATACGGTCAATGTAATTGATAAGATTTGATAATGTTCCAATTGTAAAGATAGTAGCGAGAATAAAAAACACAGCAGGTATGCCCGAAAGCGACAACAATCTGCTTTTAACTGAAACCCTATTTAGCATAGTCTGATTTTTATTGAGTAAACATAGAAATAAAGTATTACTCAAAGTTCATAGATTACAATAATAATTGCAAATTAAGCAGCGCATTATTGATATGCATCATACTTCGTAACTGTGTCTCTTAACTGTATAGGTTTGATTTTTAAACCTATTACAAAAAAAGAGGAGAAGCTTTTATCGGCTTCTCCTCTTTTATTCCACGTCGAAATCACTTTCGCTTAACACTCTTCGTTTTCAGCGTTCATGTTCTCTTTTACATCTTCACACGCGTCTTCCACGCTATTTTCTACTTCCTGAACTGTTTCATCGAAACGCTCACCAGCATCTTCCGCCGGACCTTCGCTACAACCAAAAAGTGCTAAAATTGAAACAAAACCAAATGCTTTTGCTAATGTAATTGCTGATTTCATAATCTATCTCCTAAAACCGTTTTTGTACGTTAATTCCCTTTTACCTGGGAGCTCGTGCTTTGCCAAAAATAAACGAAATAATCATAAAGGCGATAAACACAAAGAATAGAATTTTCGCCATACCTGCCGCAGCGCCAGCGATTCCAGTGAAACCTAGCACGGCTGCGACAAGTGCTAGGAATAAAAACATTACAGCCCAACTCAACATAACATTCTCCTTAGGCAGTTAGCTCTTGCAACTGCTTCATTTGATCGTGACAAGCTTGCATTCTGGTTTGAATTTGCAGTAATACACTCTTGCATTTAGGTGGAAGATCTTTGCTTAATGCTTTATCAAGCTTGCTTAACACTTTGTCTTCCACTTCTTCTAGCTGAGAAATATAGGTGTGCTCTTTGTCGGTGCTCACCATACCAACCAACTTGGTGTACGATTCACGAATGTCGATGCTAAGCGCTGAATCTGTCTCAATTTCACCTTCGTCAATAAGAACAAATGGTTGTAGATCCGAGATTGCTTGCGCTTTATCTACAATCATTTGGTCAAATACGCGGTTTAATTCGATATTATCTAGCTTCTTTTTAGCTTCAGTGTAAAAATCAACACCACCATTTAATACTTTGATGAGCTCTTTTACCGGCCCCATGTCGTAATTTGAATCTGCCATAAATAACTCCTTTCGTTGCGATATTTAATAAGTGCATTTTGCAAATATTATTTTCTGTCCCTTTCACTAATGCAGATTAAATGCCAAACCATAAACCTTTATTATATAAGGCTTTTTAATCTAAGCACCTTCAGACCGGTGAAAATATTACAAACTAGATGTAAATTATTCCTGTGATAATTGCGTACTTAAGGTTGTGCTCCCTTTAGCATTGAAATCCATAGTCCTAATTGGGAAAGGAATTAAGATATCGTTATCAGCTAATACACGGTTAATGGTGCAAATTGCTTTGTGCCTGACCACCATAAAGCCCGGATCTGCTGGGTAATCTATCCAAAACCACACTAATAGATTAATAGAGCTGTCACCAAAAGACTCTGCATAGACATCTGTTTCTTTTTGGCTTACTACGAAATCAAGCTTGTTAATTGCCTCAACAATCACCTCTCGGGCTTGCTCTGGGTCGTCCGCATACGAGATACCAACTGGTACTTCTATTCTTCGCTTGCCAAGCTTAGTGTAGTTTTGTAACTCATTCTTAAAGAGAATTTTGTTGGGGATATAAGACAGCTGGCCATAAAAGTTTTCTACTAAGGTGTTTCTCAAATTGATTTTGCTTACCGTGCCAAAGCAATCCTTGGTTCTTATAATGTCACCGACCATAAAAGGTTTTCTGACCCCCATCACAAATCCAGCGATGAGGTTCTCGGTCATGTCTTGGAATGCAAAGCCAATAGCAAGGCCAATGATCCCCGCCCCAGCCAACAATGACATTACAGCACCTGATAGTTTTACTATATCTAAAGCGAAGAAAATCCCAATGGCAATAATAGAGACTTTAAATATGGAACTAATAAGTGAAGCCACTTGTTCTGTCTTTATTGCTTTTTTAATTGCCTTTGAAAACCAAATTGAAGATATTTTAGCCAAAACAGTGAAGAATATGAGTATCATTAAGGCTAGGATCATATTCGGTAGTAACTGCACACCGGATTCAAGCCAAGAGATTAACTTATCATTAATTAACGTCCAGAATTTTTCTAAATTCATAATCAAATATTCCTATTTAAGTACTCGACAAATCTAGAATGCAGTAATCATTCCTATTGATATTAATTAGCCGTTCATGGAAAAGGTAATTATTACAAACTAATTTACACATCTTCTCGGTAAATTCTTCCTTAAAACTTACTCAATAAAAATAAATCACATAATTATCAATAAGTTAAAGGTTGGCACAACAGCTGCAACAGATAATTCGACTACGAAATTAAAGGAGTTTAATTATGAAAAAGACATTAATTGCAACTGTACTAGTATCTTCACTTACTACTGCTTCAGCATTTGCTGCTGATAACTCTTGGGAAAAAGAAGCGAGTGACGCTTGGATAGACGGTAAAGCAGAAGCAACACTGCTTTTCAACGGTGAACTGAACAACTTTGACATTAACACTGATGTAAAGAACGGCGTTGTAGTGCTAACCGGTAAAGTTGAACACTCAGTAGATAAAAAGCTAGCTGAAGAACTGGTACTAGGTATCGATGGCGTAAAAGAAGTGAAAAACGACCTGACTATCGTAGATATGTCAGATGAGCGCAAAAAAGAGCGCAATTACGAAAGCGATAGCGGTTTTACTGACGCAAAAATCGCAACAGTAATTAAGTCTCGCTATCTGTTCGACACAGATGTAGATGGTACTGACATCGATGTTGATGTGGAAGGTTTAGTCGTAACACTAAACGGTCATGTAGGTAGCGAAGCAGAGCGCAAACTTGCTGTGCAAATCGCGAAAAACGCCAATGACGTTAGAGATGTAAAAGATAACCTTCGCGTTACCACAAAATCATAAGCCAATTTTGATTTGAGGGGGCTTTCCCCCTCCCATACTTATATTGATTTAAGGAGTAAAGATGAAACAATTAACAATTGCTGCTGCGCTACTTGCCTCTCTAGGTCTTGCATCCACAGCCGCTCACGCGGAGTCTGATTTTGGACTAGATGATTATAAAATTTACACAGGTATCGGCTATGGCCAATACTCTTTCCAATGGGAAGATCGTGAGAATGACACTTCATTCGACGACGACTCTTCTATGCTAAAAGCGTATGTGGGTACAAAAATTAATCCATATTGGAGTTTTGAACTTGCCTATGAGAACTTCGACGAAGCAAGTGACATTGACAACTCTGCTGAAATAGACGGTATTTCTTTATCTACACGTATTTCAGCTCCACTAAACGAACATTTCTCAGTGTATGCAAAAGGTGGTTGGCTTGAGTGGGATGCTGATATCTACGCGGATATTCCAGCTGTAGGTCGAGTTTCATCTAGCCTTGAGGGTGGCGACTGGCTCTATGGTGCCGGTGTTGAGTTTCACCTCAATGAAAACGTTAACATGCGGTTAGAATACACTCGCTATGAACTTGAAGACAATATCGACCCTGATATGGACGTAGCTGCCGTCTCTATCGAGTATCAGTTTTAAGCAGTAATTTTGGCTCTATAGCCTCCCAATTATTTCCCCTTTGACTCAGTCCTGGCTCTTCCACAAGAGTCTGGTTTTGGCGCTACCACTTGGTAGCGCTTTTTTTGTTTTCAGTGTACGGCCTCCATATTGAATAATGTAAGTACTTTCTCGCTATTTCTTATTTTCAGGAAACAGAATTTAAAGGTAAACAACCTCTAGATGTAATAGTTGCCATTCAGTGCAAGAAATGAAATCTGTCAATTTTTCAAACTCTACACCCTGTAGGTTCTGCTATGTAACATTTACACCCTTCATTTCGCATCTACCGACAAACGACACCGAAAAACATTAACCTTATGAATTTAAACAACTTTTAAGTTGGCAAAGGGTTTGCAACCTATATAGTGAACTAAACGAATAAGGAGTAGTTTATGAGTAATCAAGCAAACCAAACACAGACAAGCAATACAGCTAAACCACAGCCAAATGGCCAAGACTCTAGCCATCCTGTTACGGATCAAATTGCAGATACATTGCATGCATCAGTAGATTCACTGCACGCTTCGGCATCTCGTACTGAAACCTCACTACGTGAAAAAAGCCATAATTCGAGTGAAGCGATTGGTGCCAAGCGCAAGGAGTGGGAACGTGCGTGGAATACATCAGGTGTGAAAAAGTATGCAACGGAAAACCCAGTAAAAACGGCTGGTATCGCATTCTCACTTGGTATGTTAGCAACTATGCTGTTAAGGAATAAGTAATCATGCAAGACCAAGCTCAAATAAGAGACCGTCAAGCAGCAGCTCACGAGCGCACTCCAGCGCTCGCTGAGCTTAAAGATTCTGTGTCTCTATTATTCAACAGCTATCAGCAAATCGCAGAAGCACAACTAAACCTATTAGGTGCTAAGTTTAGAGCTAATCTAAAAACCTTATGTATTGCGCTCGGGTTAATTCTATTTTCTCTAATCTTGACAGCAATGGTGTGGGGAAGCTTGCATGTGTTATTTGCTTACGCGTTAACCTACGCGGGACTAAGTTGGTTTGTTTCGGCGGGTATCGTACTGACTATCAATATCGCGATGATTTATTACCTAATCATAACAGGGCTGAAGCTCTTTAATAATAGTATTAACGACCTGACGTCTGGGTTTTATACCCCAGTTGCGAAGCAGGAGGCTAGCAATGACGAAGCTCGCTGAATTCATCACTGATAAGTTGCACCAAGAAGTGGTGATTGAGAAGAAAAAGCTCATTACCGCTAAACATTTTAATCAACTTACCCAAGTGAAAGCCAAGAAGGTATTCACCGGCGCGATTAGCTCTCCTCAAGGGTTGGGCTTCATGTTTATGTTTGGCGCACTCAGCGCTAAATATGGCAAGTTTGGCGCACTAAGAAAAATAGTACTTTTACAAAGAATAGCTCAAGGTATCATTTAACTCCTTGAGCTATTCTTTGGCTCTCTATCTAAACTAGCTTTTCTTTAATTTCTTTCAAATCCACAAGTGTAATTGGCTTTAATAACACTTCATCCACTTGCGACTCAGCCAACTTTTCCGGCTCTGGATCAAAACCACTAGCAATCACAATATGCTGATTAGGATCTTGTGCTTTAATTTCTCGAGCAAGCGTAAGCCCGGACTTATCAGGCAGACCTATATCCAGTAAAATCGTGTCAAAGCGCTCAGAACCAACAAAATGCTGCCAACAAGTTTGCGCGCACTCTGCCGTAACCACATTCACTTGCAGTGAATTAAGTAACAGCTTAAGCAGATTGCGTGTATCTGCGTCGTCTTCTACCACTAAAAACTGCAATGTGCCGCTAGCTTGCTCTACGTCATTGCTAGAAGCTACCAACTCCCCGCTCAAGTAGTGTGTTAAACATTCTCCTAACTCAGAGACATTAACAGGTTTGCTCATCATATCGCTAAAGCCTAATGCCATTAACTCCTCTTTTGTGCCTTTTTGAGCTGCTGCTGTCAGTGCGACAACAGGTAAGTCAATACCACGCTCTCTGAGTGCAACAATCGTGTCTCGGCCATCCATTCTAGGCATATGCAAGTCCATAAAGACTAAGTCATACTTATCAGGGTTATCCTTTAGCATCGCAAGCGCTTCAATACCATCACCCGCAATTTCAGCGGTTGCGCCAGTTTGACCAATCAAGGTACGCATTAACATTTGGATCTCACTGATATCTTCAACGATAAGGATATGCCCTTTCAAATCAGATGGAAGCGAGTTATTAGCCGCGTTGTGGGTCTTATCAAGCATTAATGGCGCCAGAGTCATTTCATCAATAGTATCAAGGTCAATACTAAAGCCAAATTCACTCCCCTCTCCCAAAGTCGACTCAACCGCCAGCTCCCCCCCCATCAATTTAATGAGTGCCGAGCTAATAGCCAAACCAAGACCTGCACCTTCGTCTGTACGAGTCGTAACATTTTGTACTTGTTCAAAAGGTTTAAATATACGTTTTAACTTCTCGCAAGGAATACCAATACCCGTGTCAATCACCTTGAATTCAAGTTTTGCATCCGCTTGTAGTGTTATCTCAACCTTCACAAAACCGGAGCTTGTGAACTTAATCGCATTATAAATAATGTTGATAAGTACCTGCTTCAACCGCGTCTTATCTACTTTTACATCCTGCGGCAATGGCGTTTTAGCCTCGATACTAAAACTCAAGCCTTTCTTAGCTGCGGCCATTTTAAACAAACTATACAAATCACTTAAAAAGCTACTCAAACACGTGTTTTGTTTATTGAGCTGTAACCGATTTTCATTTAGCTTGGATAGGTCAAGCACATCGTTTAACAGGTTAAGTAAGTGCTCACTATTATTATTGATAATAGAAAGCTCAGGCTTAACATTCTGCAATTCTTCCCGAGATAGGAGGAGATTAGTGTAACCTAAGATAGAAGTTAAGGGTGTTCTCAACTCATGGCTTAAATGGGCCAAAAAGCGGTCTTTTGCTCGACTATCAGACTCTACACGCAATCGCTCTAGGCGCTCACGTTCAAGCTCTTTGCGTGCCAAAGCGTAGCGAATGGAACGAATAAATCGTGCGCTACTGATCTCTGACTTAAGTACAAAGTCTTCAGCACCAGCTTTTAGGGCTTCGTTATCTAACACTTCGTCTGATTGCCCCGTCAGCATGATTATCGGTGTATGGACCTGTCTTGCTCGCGCTTCTTTTAACACGCTCAAACCGGTTTGTGGGCCTAATTGATAATCCAATAAGCAGAGATCGAAGCCATTGCTCTCAAGTGCTTCTAGCGCTTGATGGTATTGGCTTTGCCAAACGAGATTAAATTTAAAGTTAGGAATAGACTGTAAATAATCTAAGGTTAAAATATAATCGTCTTCGTCATCTTCAATGAGTAGCACATTGACTTCACTGACCGACTCCTTTGTCATACTGTCCTCCACAAATGAAGTGATACTAATTCGTTTAGGTCGCCACGTTATGTTGATACAGATATAGGGCGACTTGGGGTGAGGTAGCGCTTGCTTGCACAAGCGCGATAGGATTAGTTTGGCAGCTCTACTATTTCAATCCAGTACTTGCCTAAATGTTTCATCAAATCAACTAAACCATCAAAATCAACAGGTTTAGTAATATAAGATGCAGCGCCTGAGTCATACCCTCTCAATTTGTCCTCTTCTTCCTTTGAGGTCGTTAAAATCACCACAGGAATAGAACGTAGTATCGGGTCTTTTTTGATTTCTTGTAGTGCTTCTCTACCATCCATTCTTGGCATATTCAGGTCAAGTAAAATAAGGTTAGGTCTTGGGTACTGTTGCTTATCAGTAAACTGGCCCTCATTTCTCAAGTATTCCAAAAGCTCAACCCCGTCTTTAACAAACTGAAACGCATTGAGTACTCGGCTCTCTTCTAGAGCATCTTGAGCCAATAAACGATCATCTTCGTCATCATCCGCCATCAAAATATGGATCGGCTGAGTTTTCTTATAGTTCATTCTTCAATTCCTGAATAATTGGTGTTGGTTCAGCGAGTAGTGTTATCGTGAATTTAGCACCTTTACCATCTTCACTGGTCGCTGAAATCGTTCCGCCGTGTCGCTCAACAATGCGTCTACACACGGTTAAACCAATGCCAGTACCAGCATATTTTTTTCTGTCATGCAGTCGTTGAAAAGGCGAGAATATCTTCTCAGCGTATTCAACGTCAAAGCCAACGCCATTATCTTCCACTACAAAGGTATAGGCATCTTGACTCATCAATTGACTGTTTTCAACCGCGATTGTAATAATCGGATTGCGCCCTTCTACTCTGAATTTAATTGCATTGGAAAGTAGATTTAAAAACAACTGATGTATTTGACTGGCATCACATTTTATTGTCGGTAACACGTCCGAGTTTACGCTCGCTCTACTGTCATGAACTGCTATTTCTAAATCATCCAACACAAACTGTAAAACTTGATTAAGATCCTGATCTTCAAAAGGCTTTGCTCTGGTGGTAACTCGGGATAACTCAAGCAAGTCAGTGATAAGCGTTGACATCCGTTGCGCGGCGCTCGTCATTCGAGCCAGATAATCTCTGCCCTTATCATCAAGGTGTTCGCCATAATTCTTTTCGATGCGATCGCCAAAAGCACGAATCTTTCTCAGCGGCTCTTGCAGATCGTGAGAAGCAACAAATGCAAAGTCTTCTAGCTCACGGTTACTACGGTTTAACTCTTCAGCATAATGTTCTAACGCTTCGGTACGCGCTTGTACCTTTTCTTCCAGGTGATCGTTCGCTTTTTCTAACTCATTCTTTGCTTTCTTTGCACTGCGTAGATTGACAACTAAAAGTACCAAAATGGCAAAAATCATCACGGCGCTCAGCAAAGTAAATACAACGATATTCATTTGTGCTTCTTTGCGGACGCGTTTTAACTGATTAAGCTGAATGGTTCGAATATCCACTTCTGCGGCCATGATTTGAGTAAACTCTTCTCGTAGGTCGCCACCAGAGTCCGCAGCTCGGTCAAGTAATAAGTTTTCATTACCTGTATCGGTGTTACGCGCAACGATTACCGTACTTTGTAAAGTTTTAAATCGCGCTTTTACACCTTCAACATAACGATTGATTTTTTGCTGCTGTACTTCACTTTCAGAGTGATTGCTATCAACCCTAGATAGACTTTCATCAAGGTTTTGCAACGCCTTTCTAAAAGGTGCCAAATCGCTTTCTTTATTTGAGATTAAAAATGCTCGTTGTCCAGCCTCTGCATTTAGCATCGCAATATGCAGCCTGTCCAATGACATCATCACTTCGCTGGTGTTACGGATACTCTCTTGAACTTGGTTTAATTCTTTAACATTGTTAAAACCGATTAGGGCATTGGACGCGACAAGGCCAACGCTCACAACCACCGCAAACCAAATAAAATTAAGCTTACTACTCAAATTCATAAAGTAATTCGACTTTGTTTCATTGTTCACTCATCATTTCCTTGCTCCACCAGCGTTTGTAACAACTCGCTGCACTCTTTGGTTGCCTTAATAATCGTATTCGCTATCTCGATCACCTGTTGCTGAGAACCAGGCTGTTCAGCAATAAGCTTAATCAACTCTGAGTTCATTGAAATTTGATTCAAAGGTTTGCGTGCATCGTGTACTAGCTTCGCGAGCTCACCTTGATCATGTTGTGTCATTGTTCCTCCCCGAAATTATGACTGTGTTTCTCCCTCATAGGCGTTTAAACGGTTGTAGAGCGTTTTTGTACTGATCCCAAGCATTCGCGCGGCCAGCGTCTTATTACCTTCTACTGATTCTAACGTTTGATAGATCAATTCTCTTTCTACTTCTTCAATCGTTTTACCAGGCTTCATTTCAGGCGTTGGTACTTGAATCGCATTTGCTCTGCTTGAAGTCCCCACCTGTGGTGGAATTGGAGTACGATTAAGCTGCGCATGCTCCATCATACGTTTAGCCTGTGCGAATGGTGAAGCGAAGTTCGCATCAAATACTAAGCTATGGTCATCGTGATCTGCCATAATATAGGCACGATGAATTGTGTGCTTGAGTTCACGCACGTTACCAGGCCAGTCATATTCAACCAAACGGCTCATATCCGCCGCCTTGATCACATATTGGCTATTACCTTTTTTATTCAAGCCTTGGAGAAAATGCTCGGCAAGCAATGGAATGTCTTCTTTTCTCTCTCTCAGCGGTGGAATATGGATTGGAAATACCGCCAATCGGAAATAAATGTCTTCTCGCAGTACATCATTGGTAGCAATATCTTCAACGCTACGGTTAGTCGCTGATATTACCCGACAGTTTACTTTTATCGGCTTTGTGCCACCGACCCGTGTCACCGTATGCGTTTCAAGTACACGTAACAAGTTTGGCTGTTGCTCTATCGGCATTTCGGTTAATTCATCTAAAAACAAAGTGCCATTTTCTGCTTGTTCAAATACTCCGACTTTTTGAGCATTTGCTCCCGTAAACGCGCCTTTTTCGTGACCGAATAGTTCGCTACCGATCAAGTCTTTCGGAATTGCACCACAGTTTACGTTAACCAAGTCCCCTGTCACTGTGCTGGCATTGTGAATTGCGCGGGCAAACATTTCTTTACCTACACCGCTTTCCCCCATCAACATCACATTAGCATCAGTACCCGCAACGCGCTCTATCATCTTATATAGATGTTTCATTTTGGCAGACTCGCCCAGCAACACACCAAAATGTGCTTGACTCTCGGTTCGCTTGGCTTTGTTCTTAGAAGGGCTTAATGCGTTTCTAAAATCGTCTGCATCAACTGGTTTAGTGAGATAATTTAACCCATCATGACAAAGCTGCGACAATGCTGACTTTACTGATGGATGTCCCGTAACCATAGTTATTGGTGTACGGATCCCTGCTGCTCTGATTTCATCAACTAAATGTAAACCACTGCCATCTGGCAGCATGAAATCAAGAAAGATATGATCAAAACTTTGTGTTTCTAGCCATTGTCTGGCCGACGCTAAGTCATTCGCTAAACACGCGTCATGGCCTAAGTATTCGACAATGCGACAGGCCAGCTCTGCAAAATCATGATCATCATCTACTAATAAAACGGTTTTCAATTGAGTCCCTCTCTCAATACTCCAATAGTGTTTCCACTTTTGATTTTTATCTCGCACACTAATGAATGGCCGCAAAATACCTAATTCGGAACCAATACGTTCAGCGCGTGTTTCTGGATCACTATCTCAATACTTTTTGCACTAAGCACTTCACCATCTAGTGCAAAGTGTTGTTCTTGTTCAAATTCTATGTTTATCTTTTCGCACTGCTCGGTGCGAATATTAGAAGGTTTGCCGTCCAATTTAGGTAAAATAAGTTCGGCTACCGTAAGATTCTGCGCACCATCCGGCTCAACCGGTAAAATCGTAATATCTAGTTTGCCATCGTCATAGATTGGCTCTCCATGACCTTGAGCAAGAATTGTGGTTTTTGGTGCTGCATTCGCTACAACCAGACTAACACATTCTATTTGAGATTGCTCAGCGCCATCAAAGCTCACTTTAAAATTAAGAGGCTTATTCTCACTTACCGCCTGCCAAAGGCCTCGAATATAGGCTAATTGCCCCGAGTTATTCTTTTCTTCACGCCCAGCCTTTTCGATCATTTCCTGACCAAAGCCAACGGCTGCTGCTAAAAGCGCGGTGCGGCCATTACAGTTCATTATATCAATAGGCTTAGTTTTACCCGCTAAAATTGCTTCACAGGCACGGTTAATGGGATCTATTTTGGACAGTGAACCAAGTAACACGGTCGCTAAGGAATTGGCAGTACCTAAAGGCAATATACCAAACTGTACATCACTTTGATGAACACCATGAGCAACACTTGCTAATGTGCCATCACCACCTCCTGCGATGATGATATTTGGCTGTTTATCAGACATGATTTGTTTAGCCAAAGCCGCGACATCAATGTCCTTTTCTGTAAAGTGAATGGATAAGTTATATTTTTCCGTCAGCATACCCACAATGTCGTTTTCATAGGTAAACCATTTACCCGATCCTGATACAGGGTTAATGACTAATGCCGCCTGCTCACTATGGGTAAAATTTTGACTGTGATGTAGCTTTGTCAGCCCTTTTAGCTGATGCTTGTTTAACCTTGCTGTTTCACGGCGGTTTTGAATTTTTTCAAGTGCTTCACGGACGGTATAATCGGGGTTGGTTGCAAGTAAATAAGCGGTACAAAAGAACACTGAGCGTCCTCGACCTAACGCACAATGCACCACAACCTTTCGCTTTAATTCGTGCTGCGCCGCTATCCATGCCATGCCATGCGCTAACTGCTCTGAGGTAGGCGCTTGATGATCTAACACTGGAATATTGAGGTAGTGTAAGCCTTGCTGTTCTGCTGACCAGTTTAACCCATCAAACTCCGCAGTTACGTCCAAAATGGCTTCAATCCCTTCCGCCTTAAGCATATCCACATCGCTTGGAAATAACCGACAAGCAACAAATAAATCATCGGTAAGCGGCTGAAATGCATCAACAACATCTCTACCTCTTTCAATTGCATTGTATAAATGTACACAGCCTAAATAAGGCCAAAATAGCCAAGTTATATACCAAGGAATTTTGCCTGTACCGTGCTTTCTAAATATGTGCGGATAGTTGGTTGCATAAGCAAAAGTAACTAAAGAAATAGAGACGGTAAACCACGCAAGCGGCAACATTAGCCAAGATCCAATACTGTAGATCGTGAGTGCGGCTAAACAGAGACTTGCAAACAGGTAGTACTTGAGCATTTTCATTGCCTTTCCTTAATTATTTTTGTCGCCTACGGCTTTTTATTATCGCCTTATGCGGAACTCTCTTAGGTTTGTACATATGTAACTAAGTATAGGTATGCATTTCTTAATCTGCGCTGATTCATCAACTTGTTTATGATAATCATGAAGATACTTAACTATAGCTGAGACTATTCACAAAGAAATAAAAAGTGCGTCTGGGTATTTGTAACGACTTATGCAAGCGCTGCTACATAAGTATTCAGCCATCATTAATCCATTAAAATTTCTAATTTGAAAATCATAAAATTTATCAGTTGAATGAAGCATAAATGATCACCATAATGGCGATCCTTTAAACGCATTTGGAGAACCAAACAGACAATGGCAAACGAGCTCGACTGGCTACTTAACTTAATATTACTTACTTTAGGTTTTGGTGCCTTTTTTATTAACCATAAAACGCTACTAAGAGTAGCTGCTGTGTGCGCATGTGGCGTACTTTTTATCTCGTTTAGCCTTGATCTGATGAACACCAGTGTAATTTCTAACCTTAGCTTGATTTTGATAAATACTTTTTATCTATTCAAAGTCTATACCTTTGGTCAGCTGGAAGTTCACTAGTTCTTTGCAGTAACTAGTTCATAGCGACTAGTTCCCTATTTCACTTCGGTGCGCTAAAATCATGGCCATCATTGCTTGTTAATGGAGAAGCAGTATGGCCATGACTGATGAAGAGCTATTTTTAGCTTCAATGGGCGACGTCACTCCGCTCGCCCAAGACAAAAAAGCAGAATTACGCCGTCATAAAAACGAACCTACTATTTCGCAACTCGCAAAACGCGAGGCCGCCGAGCAAGAACTTGAGTTTGATCCTAATTACTTATCTACAGAGTACGTCGATCTATTAGATCCACACGATCTACTCGCCTATAAAAAAAGTGGCGTCCAAGATGGTGTATACAAAAATCTCAGATTAGGTAAATACCAAGTTGATGCTACCTTAGACTTACATGGCAAACCCTTTCATGATGCCCGTAAAGCCTTGTTTGACTTTGTTACCGATTGCCATGCGAAAAGCATCCGAGTGTTGTTATTAAGACATGGTATCGGTTTAAACAGTAAACCCTTTCCCGCTGTATTGAAAAGCTATACAAATAAATGGCTGCAAGAAATGCCGCAAGTGTTGGCATTTCACTCTGCATTAAAATGCCATGGTGGTAGCGGCTCTACTTACGTACTACTAAGAAAGAGTGAAGAGAAAAAACAAGAGAATAGAGAGCGTCACGCTAAACGCTAAAAAACAAAAAGCCGAGTAAAACTCGGCTTATTTGCTATTTGCGGTGGGTGTCGTCCCCTGAAGTTCACTTGCACTAGCTTGATTAAACCAAGCTGATACACCTAACAAAATAACCGAAACCACAACAAGTGATAATTTCGCGCCACCTTGACTTTGCTTCATGGGTTAGACCTTTTTATTATTGTTTTTTTGTTAAATTAATGCATCATTCATAAACACTCAAGATGTTTTTTTATACAGTAGTTTATTCTATTCTCTTTACACTCTGCTCTGTGGCTAATTACAATCATTTAATCAATTAGTAACCCTGTTTTTTCTGGACTGAGTGAACGAGTGCTTTGCCCTCCTGCATCGCTAAATAGTTGTTAGCAATTTGCTGAACAGCCGTATTCAAACTAGTTAATGCGGCAATATGTGGAGTAATACTAATGTTTGGCTGCTGCCAAAAAGCATGTGATGCAGGGAGTGGCTCAGTGTCAAACACGTCTAAAATAGCCCCGCCAAACGTCTCAGCCGCTAATGCATTGAGTAAATCCGCCTCGTGAAGATGACCTCCTCTTGCGACATTGATGAGTACGCAATGATCTGGCGCGAGTGCAAATAGCTGGGCGTTTAATATCCCTTTTGTTTGTTCAGTCAATGGCAGAAGGCACACAAGATAATCGATGTCCGAAAGAAAAACAGCTAGCTCATCTTGCCCACTGAAGTGCTCAATATTGTCGAGTTGTTTTGCAGAGCCGGACCAACCTTTGATGTTAAATCCATTTACGTGTAGCTTGTGCGCGACCGCAAGGCCAAGTTGCCCCATCCCCATAATACCAACCGTGCGACCTGCTCTTGCGCGCCTTGGCTTCCATATTTGCTGAGATTGATTGTGCCCGTACTCTCTAACTCTAAGCTTATGACTTAATAGTTGGCCTAATACATATTCAGCCATATCATTCGCTAAATTTGGGTCAACGATACGCGCAACTTCCACATGTGGTGGTAATAGCTGCATCGGAATACTATCAACACCGGCACCGTAAGAATGCACAACTTTTAAATTAGGAAGCTGTGACCATAACGTCTCTGGCGCATTCCATGCCAGCACAAACTCGACCTCCTTTAATAAGCTAACATCATCAACGGGCCATTCAAGCAAGGTTTGCTGCGGCAGCAGCGCTGCTAGCTTAGCAACTAACTTGTCATTATTACGACCAGTAACACAAATAAGTAAAGCCATATCGTTCCTTTATTTTCGCTATACGCTATCACTGCAAAATAAATGACATACCAATGCAACATGCTTGTCATTAATAGTTTTTACTCTTGCAAAAAAGCGCCAACAGGTGATGAAAAATGATCAGTGTAGATAAAGTCATTGAAGCAAATCTTCCACAACTTGAAAACTCCCCAAAGGTAAAAGGTTTAGTAAAAAAAGGACTTGGTTATCTCTTGCATGAGCAAGAGTTTGTCGCGTTTGCTGACACCTACCCCCATTTGCAGGGGCTCGAGTTTGTTGAACAGGTGCTCGATGAGTTAGATTTTGACGCTCGCTTTAAACCAAAGCAAATAGAGCATATCCCAAGCGAAGGTCCGGTGGTGATCGTCGCAAACCACCCTATTGGCTCTTTAGATGCACTGGCACTAATCAAAGTGCTGGCGCAAGTACGGCCTGACTTAAAGGTTGTTGCTAACCGGATGTTGATGTCGGTTACACCAATGCATCCACTATTACTGCCTGTTGATAACCTCTCAGGGACCAGTAAAAAGCAAGAGCTGGCAAACATTCACAAGCATTTAAAATCTGAGGGGGCGCTACTTATCTTCCCAGCAGGTGAAGTTTCTCGCTTAAGCCCAACCGGAATTAAAGACTGCAAATGGAACTCTGGCTTTTTAAGAATGGCTAAAAAAGCCAACTGCCCCATTCTACCCATTTTTATCAAAGCGAAAAACAGTCCGCTCTTTTACGGCACCAGTATGATTTATAAGCCTTTAGCCAGTTTATTATTGGTCAAAGAGATGTTTAAACAAAGGCAAAAGTCGCTAGAATTTGAAATAGGCGCCAGCATTCCTCCAGAATCTTATCTTATTGATAACCTTAAAGACAAAGAGATAGTCGCGCTTATTCGCAAGCAACTTTATCGCCTTGCCAGTAAAAAGCCACTGCCACTCAAAACACAAACCCCCATTGCAGTTCCAGAAAATCGCAAAGAACTTAAAAAGGCAGTGGAAGCGTGCGAATGTATCGGTGAAACACCCGATGGCATGCAAATATACGTTTACCAATACACCGGCAGCTCGGTGATATTTAGAGAGCTTGGACGCCTTAGAGAAATTGCCTTTAGGGCCGTGGGAGAAGGGAGTGGTAATCGTCGTGATATCGATAAATACGATATGCACTACCACCATTTGTTGTTATGGGACACGAAACAGCTTGAGTTGGTGGGCGCCTACCGCCTTGCAAGTGCCAAGCAAGTGATAGAAGAACATGGGCAAGCCGGGCTTTATACCGACAGTTTGTTTTCGTACAGTGAAGCCATGGCCCCATACTTCGAAAAAGGCCTCGAACTTGGTCGCAGCTTTGTGCAGCCCAAGTACTGGGGTCGCAAGAGCCTAGATTACCTGTGGTATGGGATCGGTGCATTCGTAAAGCGCTACCCAGAACACCGTTATATGTTTGGTGCAGTCAGCCTCTCAAACGCGTTACCGGATGAAGCAAAAGCCATGTTGGTTTATCACTACCAACATTACTTTTCAAACCTTGCAGGTATCGCCACGCCGAACAACGAAATGAAGCTAAGTAATGATCAGCTTAACCGTTATCAACACATGTTCAGTGGCGATGACATCAAAGAAGATTTCGCAGAGCTCAAACATATTCTTGCTAATATGGGTGCCCAAGTACCAACCTTATTTAAACAGTATACTGAGCTTTGCGAAGAGCAAGGCGTGAACTTTCTGAGCTTTAGTATAGATCCCGACTTTAATAACTGTATCGATGGTCTGGTACTCGTTGACTTAGCGAAATTAAAAGAGCAAAAAGCGAAACGCTACCTAGGCGACAACCCCTACGGTTAAGCTCAAATACATTGATCCGCTGCAATAAAGATCGCTACACTGCGGTCTTTATTGTTGCCTATTGTTATCACGGGATCATTAGTATGTTCAAGCTACTTGGCCAAGCAGTCATCATTGTGCTGGTGTTTTTCGCCGTTTCAGCCTATCAAGAAAGAAACATGCTTGCCGACTCGGGAGAGCAAACGGCGCCGCCATTTCACCTACCCATTTTACAATCCAAGCAAACTTATTCGTCTATTCAGCTTAAAGGTCAACAAAGTGTCGTGTATTTTTTTGCGCCTTGGTGCGGCGTATGTCGAGTGAGCATGCCAAATATTGATAAACTACATCAGCAAGGCAAAGTCAAAGCGGTGGCGATTGCGTTGGATTATCGTTCCACTGAAGAAGTAACAAAGTTTGTCAGCGATCTACAATTAGACATGCCCGTATTGCTCGGTAATCAGACCACTGCACAAGCGTATAAAGTGCAGGCTTACCCTACATATTATGTACTGGATGAAAACTTCAAAATAACCGAGCGCTCTGTTGGTTACTCATCTGAGATAGGGATCCGAGCGAGATTGTAAGAAACCTCAGTATACCGCTTACAGTTAATTACAACTCTCTGAAATTAATCAACAATTATTTCGTTTAGGCTGACGCACATCTTAATAAAGGATGAATAGGAAGCCGACCATGCGCCACGCCCCACACTTTACGCTCAGCAAAATTTCACTCCTCGTGCTCTGCACTACCCTTACTAATCATGCATTAGCCGATGAGAAGAAAATTGAACACATCGAAGTTATCTATAAACGCAGCTCAGTTATTTCAGAAATTACCGAAGATGCGCAAAAACTCGTAGATATGCCAGGAGCCATGGGCGACCCGCTCAGGGCTGCTTTTGCTCTACCTGGCGTTGTTGCTGCGGGTGGATCTATGGGCGCACCTGCCGTGCGAGGCTCTTCTCCTGACGACAATATCTTTGAAGTGGACTTTATGCCCGCAGGATATATCTTTCACGATTTCGGCAGCTCTATTTTCAACCGCAATACAATTCAAGATTTTCAGCTAAATTCTGCTGGATTTGGTACCAGTTACAGCAATGCCACTGGTGCCGTGTTTGACGTCACGCTGCGTAATCCAAAGTACCAAGATATTGCCACCACACTTGATTTAACCATGTTTAACGCAGGTATTTTTGTTGAAGGTAAAGCAACTGAAAATTCTGCATTCTATGTGTCAGCAAGAAAAAGTACCTTACCACTGTTTTTCAGTGATGGCGAGGAGCTTGAGGATGATGATGGCAAGCCAACAGGGATCACCATTAACGATCCACCGGATGATCACGACTATCAAGCCAAGTGGCTGTGGGATATCAATGCAAATAATACCTTAACGGTAAATATCAATGGCGCGGAAGATTCGGTTGCGGCTGGGTTTTCAGGCACGTCAGATCTTGCCCTTAAAACCCCAGAATATCAGGGCGATGCTCGCTATATTCGTAAATTTAATAGTCAGAACATTTTGTGGGACCACTACGCCAAAGACTTACATATTCGCGCAGGCGTCGGTTATCTCAATCACCAAGCCACCATGCGCTACGGTCAACGCGCGACTTTATCTGATGGCTACTTTGAGAATTTTGAAGAAGAACAACTCAGTTATAAAGTACGAGCCAGTTATAAGCTAAATAAAGAGCAACGTGTCATTGCAGATGCCGGCTACTACGACAAAAAATCCACCTACCGCTACGACGCTTTTAATTATGTTTGCACTGAGTTTGACCCCGACTGTGATCTAAATAAAGGTGAAAGGATTAAGGGCACATCGAGTGCTGGAACAGATTCTGCCTTTATTGGGGTTAATCACGTTTGGCAATTTTCACCAAACTGGCAAAGTGAACTAGGAATAGTGGGTGAATATTATGATTACAGTGATGAGACGATTGTCCATCCACGCCTTGCGCTCAATTACTTCTATAACGATGACACAGTGATCTCAGCTAAGGCTGGCACTTACAGCCGCATTCAAGACCTTGAATACATTTTACCTGTTGTTGGTAACCCGGAACTTGAAGCACAGCGTTCAACTCACTATACCTTAGGTTTTAAGCAGGAGTTGAAAAATGAGTGGTCATATTCCGTCGAGACCTATTATAAAACCATGGATGATCTGCCAAAAAGCGCCCCCTTATCTCAAGTAAACTACATCAATGGGACTTCCGGTACAGCCTACGGTGTTGATTTTATTGTGAACAAAAACAAAACCGATGACTGGTATGGCTGGATTGCGGTAAGCCTTGCAAAAAGTGAACGTGAGGATGAGCTAACCGGCATTAAGCGTGACTATTATGCCGATACCCCTTTTATTCTGAATGTCGTGTTTCACTATGACTTTGGTGAAAAGTGGTCTGGAGGCTTTAACTTTACCGCTCGCAGCGGTCAAGCCTACACCCCAATTGTGGGTGTAAAAGAGAACCCTGAATTTGCAAACCGCTACTTGCCTGTGTATGGCGACCCATTCTCAGAGCGCTTTGATACTTATCATCGCCTAGATATTCGCTTTGAACGCAAAACAGAATTATTTGGTCTCGATGGCAAGCTAATTTTGGAGCTAATGAATGCATATGGCCAAGACAATACAGCCTATGTTGACCTTGACTACGATAGGGTCAAATCAATCAATGATTTATATATAGAAGAGGAAAGCGATGACTTTGAAATGCGTCCTTCTATTGGCTTCAGCGTAACATTTTAACTTGCCATAGGCGCGCAAGCTCTGCATGATCGCATTTATTTTTATAATGAGAGTCCCTTCATGCCTAAAGCGTGCGCCTATCATATTTTAGTAAAAACCGAAAAAGAGTGTTTAGACATCAAAGCCAAACTAGCCAAAGGTGCTGACTTTGGCAAATTGGCTAAACAATATTCCCTTTGTCCTTCAAAAAAGCGCGGTGGCGACCTTGGTGAGTTCAATAAAGGGGATATGGTGAAGGCCTTTGACGATGTGGTATTCAAAAAGCCGTTATTTGAAGTGCACGGCCCTGTGAAAACCAAGTTCGGCTTCCACTTGATCAAAACCGTCTATCGGAGTTAATCGCTTTTTTGGATTAATTTCATCATTTTAATTCAATTTACCTTCATGATTAATCCTCTATACTGAAGTTAATCATTTAACCTGAGGTTTGGATAAGGAATAAGCCAACTCATTGTTTTTAAGCTCACATTAAATTATTTCCTTATCTAGCCAGAGAGTTTTGGAGATAATCAGGCGAATTTACGCACCAATAGCTGGCTATTGGAAGTGAATTCAACGCAGTTAGCGCTAAAACTGGCTGCTAGAAAGGCATTAATTATCCGAAGTTCAGGTTCATTTAGGAGAAAGAATATGTTTACTGTTATTTTTGGTCGTGAAGGTTGCCCGTTTTGTGTTCGTGCAAAAGAAGTGGCTGAGCGTTTAACGCAAGAGCGCGATGACTTCAATTTTCGCTATGTTGACATTATCAAGGAAGGCGTAAGCAAAGCCGATCTTGAAAAGTCAGCGGGTAAACCTTGCCCTACCGTACCACAGATTTTTATCGACCAAGATCACATTGGCGGCTTTACTGAATTTGAAGCCTATGCAAAAGCAAATTTAGGCCTTTACCAGTAAATTAGCAAAATCACATAGATTAAATTTTAACCAATATCAGGCACATATAAAATAGTGTGATTTTATGCAAGCTTTTATTTTATCTTTCCTGTACAATGCGCGCCTCTTTAAAATAGTTGAGGCGCATTAATGTCAGAACCAGTTACGTTTGAATCTTTAGACCTTTCTCCTGCAATCTTAAAAGCAGTCGAAGAGCTGGGATATAAAACACCTTCTGAGATCCAAGCTCAATGTATACCGTTATTGCTAGAAAGAAAAGACGTACTGGGACTAGCGCAGACGGGTACAGGTAAAACGGCAGCATTTGCACTGCCATTGTTAAACCAAGTAGACGCATCCGTTAAACAACCACAAATTCTTGTGCTTACGCCAACGCGTGAGCTGGCTATTCAAGTTGCTGAAGCATTTCAGCAATATGCTAAATATACTAAAGGCGTTGAAGTACTAGCGCTTTATGGTGGTCAAAGCTATGGCATTCAGCTAAGTGCTCTACGCCGTGGTGCCCAAATTATTGTGGCGACACCAGGTCGTTTGATTGATCACATCAACCGCAAGACGATTGACCTTTCTGGTCTAAACGCACTTGTACTTGATGAAGCTGATGAAATGCTACGCATGGGCTTTATCGATGATGTTGAAAGCATCATGGAGAAAACACCGGAAGAGAAGCAAACTTGTTTGTTCTCTGCGACTATGCCTAAGCAGATCCAATCAATCTGTAATAAATATTTAGACAATGCTGAACAAGTTAAGATCACTCCGCGTAACTCTACAGTATCTACGATCGAGCAAGTTTACTGGCGTGCAACTGCACACAAAAACAAAGCTATCGTACGTTTCTTAGAAGCGGAAGATTACGACGGTGCTATCGTGTTCGTACGTACACGTAATGACACTGTTCAGCTTGCAGAGCTACTAGAACGTGAAGGCTTCTCAGCTGCACCGCTCAACGGCGACATGAACCAGCAGGCGCGTGAGCGCACAGTAGACCGTCTTAAGAACGGCTTGCTAGATATCGTTATCGCAACCGACGTTGCAGCACGTGGTCTTGACGTAGAACGTCTAAGCCTTGTTGTTAACTACGATATCCCACAAGACTGTGAAGCTTATGTTCACCGTATCGGTCGTACCGGCCGTGCTGGTCGTCAAGGTAAAGCAATCTTGTTCGTTAAGAACAACGAGCGTTATTTACTTAAGAACATCATGCGCCATACGCGCTCTGATATTGCACAGGTTGAATTACCAAGTGCGAAAGTCGTTGAAGAAAAGCGTATTGGTGCATTAGAGACTAAGATCTCTACAGCGCTTGAGCACAAAGACATTGAGTTCTTCTCAAAAGTCGCATCAGGCCTTGCACAAAAGCTAGAACTGAGCCAAGAAGACTTAGCAGCAGCGCTATTGTGTCTTGCACAGCAGCAAACGCCGCTGAAAGTTGAAGATATTCAAATTCAACAGCGTGAGCGTAGAGAACGTGACGACCGTCGTGGCGAGCGTCGCGACAGAGATGGTAGCCGTGGCGAGCGTGGTGAACGCAAATCTCGTAGCCGTGACCGTGCATCAGGTCCAATGGATACTTACCGTATCGAAGTAGGTCGTGATCATGGTGTTCAGGTTAAGAACATCGTTGGTGCTATCGCAAACGAAGCAGATATCTCAAGCAAATTCATCGGTGAGATCCGTCTGTTCAATGAACACAGCACGGTTCAATTGCCGCAAAATATGCCAAGTGATGTACTTAGCCACTTCAAGAGCGTTCACATCTGTCAACGCCCTATGAACATGACTAAGAGCACTCACCCTGCCGACCAAGGTCAAGGCAGAGGCGAAGAGCAAAGAGACCGTAAGCGTAGCTTTAAAGACCCACGTAGTGGCGGTGGTGATAAACGCCGTCCTGAAGGTCAAAGAAGAGAAAAACGCGAAAGAAAAGAAATTAGCTTTTCTTAATCGAAGCTCTTAAGAAAAAGCCGCTCAACCGAGCGGTTTTTTTATTTTAGCTAGCGTCAGTTATGCTTTAATGTTGTTGCCAATCTCTTGGTTCAAACTGATAGTAGTCTTTTAACAAATTATATAGTTCTGGGTTTTCCTGTTTGAGTTCATGGGGCTTTTCAATAAAGGTTTCTGTTACCACGGCGAAAAACTCCGCTTCGTTTGTTGCGCCGTATGAATGAATAGCATGGGGCATATTGTAAGACAGCTGCATTTTTAAGTGCTGGTAAGCCTTTGATAGCACCCTCCCCCAGTCTTGGTAACTCATTCCTACAGGTAACGCAGGCGTTCCATTCGTCGCACCAGTTTGTTGGTCAAGTTGATGGGCAAACTCATGAAACACCAAGTTGTGGCCATCCTCAGGCAATCGATTTCCCTCAAGTACATCGTGCCAACTCAGCACTAAAGTACCTCCAGGCCAAGACTCTCCTTGACGAACTGTTTGGTGAAAACTAACCAAACCTGCACCATCTCTAGAGGTTTGTGGCGCGTAATAGCTACTGGGATAGAGTAATATTTCTTTGACGTTGGGATATAACGGCCAAGCGTGCTTAAGAACCAGTAAACAGGCATCTGCGGCAATAATTAAAGTCATCGGCCGTGACACCGTTAACCCATCTCTACCCAACACCCGTTTCTCGCCAAGAAACCAGACAATATGTTTTTCCAGCTGTGCGCGGTCAACATCTGTCATCTTACGATAGATAGGCATGTATTTTAGCAATACTTGCTTATCTGAGGCGCTCAGCGTTTGATCTTGGTATTTACTTTGCCACTGCAGTCTTTGAATTTTTTCCCAGTTCCAATACAGAGAAACAAATAGAATAAGGCCGATAATAAGCACTATTTCTATCATGACTGTTGGCCTTTATAAAATTACCTGAACTAGGAATAATAACTTGTTCTCTAGCAGTTGTTATCCCTTACTACTGAGTTAAATTTGTTTGCAATAGGCTAGCTATTGACGCACAAATTTGCCTTGTATTAAGAAAGAACATCTGGCTAGAGTTGAATAATGTTAGAAGGCGTATTTTATATCAGTTCCCTAACTTCTTATTCCGAGTTCAGGTTGAATAATCCGTCAAATATTAATTGGTACTGACTCCGACTTTTTCAAGCAAACTTTGTTACTATGGCGAAAAAATGCAAATGAACTGCTATGTCTTTACCCATTGAATCTTTACAGCCTCAGTTTACTCAAACACTAAGCGAACAAAATGCGATTGTTGTATGTGCCACAACAGGTTCTGGCAAATCAACCCAACTTCCGCTCTGGGCCTCACAACATGGCAGAGTATTAGTCATTGAGCCTCGGCGTATTGCTTGTACCTCTTTAGCTGAATATGTCGCGGCTCAAAGTGGCTCACCGCTTAGTGAAAAGGTGGGCTTTGCTATTCGGTTTGAGGGGAAGTTTTCACCAGACACTCAGGTAGTTTATGCAACACCTGGTGTGGCATTAAGGTGGTTTTTTGAGAGCAAACTTGCAGAATTCAGCGTCGTTATGTTGGATGAGTTTCATGAAAGACGCTGGGACATGGACTTATTATTAGCGCTCTTAAAGCAGGCTCAATCACACAAACTAATTGTTACCTCGGCGACGTTAAACAGCCAAAAATTAGCCTCTTATTTAGGCGCCCCTATCTTCGAGTCAGAAGGATTCATTTACCCCGTTGAAGAGTGTTTTCACGCGCCCGATCCAAGAACTATGCCCCAAAAAGAGCAACTCGATACTCGAGTTTTTGCAGCTTGCCAATACGCATTGGAACATTGCCAGGGCGATATTTTGGTCTTTTTACCTGGCAAGGCCGAGATCCAAGCAAGCTTAGCTAAAGTAAAAGCGCTGCCAGCGACTATCGTTGGTTTATATAGTGGCTGCAGCCCAGAAGCTCAGCGCATTGCATTAACCGCACAAAGTACACGTCGAATTATTCTCGCAACCAATGTTGCCGAAACCTCGCTCACTATTCCCAATGTCACTTGCGTGATTGACTCAGGGCTTGAGCGTCGTACTCATTTGCGCCTTGGAAAAACCGTATTAGGCTTAGATGCGATTGCAAGAGATTCGGCAAAGCAACGTCTAGGACGCGCAGGACGCACGCAACCGGGACTATGTATCCGGTTATATGGCCAATACGCGCCATTGATAGACAGCCCCCCGCCTGAGATCCAAAGAGAATCATTGACAGAGCTTGTACTTGCGGCGGGCTGCGCAACAACAGGCGTCTCGTCTATTGATTTTATTGACCCACTTCCTGAAAGCTCACTAAATAAAGCTACACAACAGCTAATTACATTAGAAGCCATTGATGAACAAAATATAGCAACTCCGCTTGGCAAGCTGCTGTACCCGCTACCAGTCGATTTTGAGTTTGGTTATGTGCTCCATAAATTGGCTTCAAACACGCTACGCCAAGCGGCTATTGACCTTATTTCGCTACTGTCTGTGCCAGCCCGAGTCTACCAGCTACCTAATGATGTAGAGCGTTTAACAAGATTAAATAGCCGATTTACTCGAGGCTCAGATATAGAAATCGCTATCGCGGTGGTGAGAGGACAAACTGAAGAATTAATTGATATTACGCCTGAGGCGCTCACAGAAGTACAGCAATTTAGCACGCAATTGCGTGAAGCATTTGCACTACCGCCTTTAGATAAGGCAGCTAGTTTTGACCATGACAAACTGGTCATTGAGTTAGCTAAGCTAATGCCACACTGGGTTTATATTAATAAGCAAAACCGTCGCAACGGCTTTAACAATGGCCTAGCTGAAGTCATGCCTTCAAACCATACTCGCGTCTCGGGACAGGCAGAAGCATTACTGGTATTAGATACTTTTTCTCTCGCAGGTAAAGGTACCAAACAAGCCAAGACGCTCGCGATGTGTAATGCGCTACTAACGAAAAAGCAATTACTTGAAATGGGCCTCGGCAACCAAACATTGCGCTCTGCCCATATTGATAATGGTGAGCTTTGGGGTGAGTTTATTACACATTACAGTGACGAGGTTTTAGGCCAACAAACTAAGCGCCTTGAAAAGCCTAAGGATGTTGTTTATGCCTTAGTATTTCTTATCCATAATAATACGCTCTTTTCAGGTTTGGCCAAGCAAATAGAAGCCAGTATTGAGCAAACTGCATTGTTCTACCAATTTCATGAGCGCGATGAACTTGTGCCCACACTCAACTCCTTTTTAAGTGACAAGCTAACGGCCCTTGGTATAGAAAGCTATGACGATATAGAACTAATCAGCGAACAAGACTTGTTATTCAAAGAAATTGAAGCGTGGGAATTAACACCGTTTATTGAAAAGTTTCCGCTAACCTGGTCAATTCCAGAGCTGACTATGGCGGTAAGCTATAACTTTAAAGGAAAAAGAATCGAGCTTACTCATATCAACGGTACAAGGAAAGGCGCACCAAAGAGGTGGGAATTGCCAGCCTGGAGTGGTTTTAAAATACGCTATCGTAAAGCGAGTAAAGTAGTCGATGTGACTTAACTTAACCTGAACTCGGGATAGTAACTTGTTCTTTAGCAGCTATTATCCCTTACTACTGCGTTAAATTTGCTTGCAATAGGCCAGCTATTGACGCACAAATTTGCCTTGTATTAAGAAATAACTTCTGGCTAGAGTGATATTAAAAAAGGGCTAACCAAAGTTAGCCCTTTTTGTATGTTAATTCATTTTTAGAATCGGATATTAAGACCAACGTTTAGGCGACGGCCGTAAACATCAAAGAACTCACCTTCATCATATGTTCCTGGATTTCTCGGTGGTGTAATATCAAATAGGTTAGCTACACCAGCACGGACCTCAATCATTTCATTAACTGTATAGCGAGCATTCAATGTCCACTCAGTATATGAAGGAACGTCATTGTAGTTATTGACTTCAGCAGTCCACTTTCTATCGTTTACTGTCGAATGACGATACTTACCAATTAGACCAACATACAAATCATCGTATGTGTAGCCAATCGTCAAGTTACCTTGCCAGCGAGGGTATCTAACTTCGCCAACTGTTGGGTTAAATTCATACTCTTCGTTCGCAACGTCAGTGTTAAACTCGCGGTGCTCTAAGTATGTAGCAAGTAGACGGAAATCAAATGAACCAAACTCAGTCTCATACTTATATGTTGACTCGATATCAACACCTTTAAGTGCATAAGACGCTAAGTTATATGGTGCATTACGTACAATTGAGATCTCTTTGGTCGCTGGGTCACGGTCTACTAACTCGCAAGATGTGTTATCAAGGCTCGATGCCTCGTAACAATCGTTTACCACACGCTGCGCACCTAGAGATGCAATAGCGTCTTCTACATCGAAGCTCCAGTAATCAACAATTAACGTTAAGTCTTCTGTCGGTGTATAGATAAAACCAAACAATGTATCGTCAGAAGTCTCTTCTTTTAGATTTGGATTACCAGAATTCACACTTGGAGGTGTAACACCACGCCAATCAACAGATGGTCTCCAATTTGACTCTAAAGGACCTGGGTTAGGGATACCCGCGGCTTTACAGTTTGCGATAATATTCGATTTCTTTTCAGCATCAGCGGTTGCAATTTCAACTTGGTCACATGGATCTCTATACGGAGCAAATGACTGAGTACCCGCTGCATGAATTTGTGATAATGAAGGAGCACGAACTGACTGCGATTTAGTCGCACGGAAACGTAACTGGTCATTTACCGCATAGTTGAAACCAACCTTCCAAGCAACATTATCACCAACAGACGAGTAGTCCATGTAACGAGCTGCAAGCTCTAGGCTCAACGACTCAACAAATGGCGCGTCTGCTAGTAGAGGGATTGAAGTCTCTAGACCAATCTCATCAACCGTGAAAGATCCTTCCCAGCCATATACAAAGTTACCAAATACTAGGTTATTTTGCATCGCAGCTCCTGGTTTGTTAGAACCAGTTTCTTTCCTGTGCTCTGCACTAAGTGCAAACGATACGCCACCGGCTGGCATTTCGAACGCATAGCCAGATAGTACACCACCGATAATTTGCTGTTGTTTCACTTTCGAGATTGAAGCCGATGTAGTCACATAATCCATCGCTTCTTGAGAAGCACCGTTTAAGCCAAACAGACTAAGCGGTTGACAGCCATCCAACGCACCTAAAAGTTCACCTTCTTCATTACGGTTAGCACAACGAACAACACCATCAATCAACACAGCATCGATCGCGTTATTGTAATTTTCTTCTAGGAATTCACCATTCCAAACTGTGTCGTTTTTATTACGACCATAGCTGAAATAGACTTCATAATCATAGTCATCTAGCAAAACACCTTGGAAAGAAAGCGTCGTGTTTAATGAAGTACGATCATCTTCATAAGTACGGTTACCAAAGCCCTGAGCTAGTTTATAGACTCCGATTGTGTCGTCATCTTCGTAGCCTGCCTCTGCAAACTGTGCTTTTGCATCTGGGTGCCAAAATGCGTTATCCGCACGTAGGGTACTATATAAGAAAATTGGGCTACTTTCAGAATACGCACTCGCCTTAGAGAATGAGATCTCGAAGTTCATTGAGTGGTCTTCATGGTAGTTATTTACAACATTTGAAAATACGTTGAAACGTCTAAGTGGCGTTGCCAAATATTGGTGTTCAATAAATTTATAACCATTAGCAAATTCATCACCGAAATAACGGTGTTGATCGTTAGGAGCTGGCTGTGGACCTCCACCTGTCGCAAATGGAGTTAGCTCCCCGTTGTCACCAAATACAAAGTGACCATCAGGTAGAAAAGCATCACCAGCACGGTCATAAATACCTAAAGTTTGAAGTCCACCGTATTGCGCCCATTTACCATCGGCAAGTACACGCTCTGGCAAGCCATCTTTGTCACTTGTGTTGTCTGGGTTACGTAAAGTCGTTACTGGGTTACGTAAAAAGTCACGCTGTTCTGCTGACAATTGCTCTGTTTCTGAGTATGACAAACTTGTAATAAAGCTTGTTTTCTCACCCTCATCACCAAAAGTGAATGAGAAGAATTCTGAACCACCACCACTTTGTTCTGGAGTAGATTTTTTATAGTTAAAATCGATTGTATCTTGAGACTTCTTCAAAATGATGTTTACAACACCTGCAACCGCATCAGAACCGTATACTGCTGATGCACCGCCGTGTACAACATCCATACGTTCGATCATTTCTGTTGGAATACCATTTAAGTCTACAGCAGGGTTATCTACAGAAGCACCAACATAACGACGACCATTTACAAGTACAAGTGTGCGACCCTCGCCCAATTGGCGTAAGTCAGTGGTATTAATACCCGCACCGAAGATAGAGTTTGTAGTAGTTGTTGGAGATGAACCAACACCTGAAGCTGGAAGTTTTTGAAGAAGGTCTGCAACGTTAGTAATACCTGCGTTTACTAACTCAACACCTGTAATAGAAGTAACTGGAGTAGGTGCAACTTCTGAAAAACGCTTGATACGCGAACCAGTTACTTGGATGCGCTCAACGCTCTCGCCTTCTTCGGCTTGCTGTTCTTCAGCTGAAACAGCTGTACTGGCGAATGCTGCTGTTGATGCAGCTCCGAAAGCTAATGCTAAGCGAACAGCTTTGCTTACTTTATTATTAAACATGATTGATCCCTGATTTTATTTTTATATATACAAAAACCATATGAAAACAATAATTTAATATTAATCAAATCCTGTTTCCAAAGTTGGTCGATTTATCGTATCGAAGGTTATACTACTTTTAGTACCAACATAGGGTCAACAATCATTTCATAAAATAAACGTAAAACACCACTACTTTAACATAAAATATCAAATTTCTCCTTATAACTCATGAAGTTATAAAATTAAAAATAAGTTCACTTTTTTTACCCATTTTGTTATTCATCGCAAACTTTCCTTCTTTGCGCAACAATATGGGGACAAAAATCGCACTAGACCATCAAGTGTTGCTATGTATCAGTTGTTCATTGTAAGCATCACTGTGTAAAAGCAATCAATACGCTGTTGGAGTTGTTAAGGAAAAGTGTTTAGTGAGATCGGACTCGGACTTATTTTTGAGACAAAAAGTCGGCCTCGATTTGAGGCCGACTTGAGTCGAAATGCTAAACTTTGTTTAGAACTTTTGAGTTACACCCAAGAAGAACTGACGGCCGAATAGCTTGAAGTTACTTTCATCAGTGTTCGCATTGAACGCTGTTTCAATATAAGGAGGTAGCTCGTCCGTTAGGTTACGAATACCGGCTTGCACCGTTGTGTTCGTGTCAAATGAGTATTGTGCTGTTAAATCGTGATACACATATGAATCAACTTTAGCAACTAAACCTGCTAGTGAATCGTAATTATCACGCTTAATGTAAGTTAGATCACCGTACTCAAGACCAGACTGATAGTTTGCAGCCCACACAACACGTAGGTTGTCTAGGTCATAACGTAGATTGAATAAGATTTTGTCTTCAAAGTAAGACGTGTCATCTTCAAATCTGCCAACTAGATCTTCAACGATAAATGTACCTGTTTCACCATCAAAGTTTTCTTCTCCACGCTCTAAGAAGTGAGTCCATGATACGCTAGCAACAAATGCACCGAAGTCTGTGTCAAATGAATAATTCACATCAAGGTCGATACCGCGAGCAGTCATACTTTGTAAGTTTGTAGTGCGACTGTCTACACGGTCAACTGAACCATCAAAGCCACGTGAGATTTTTGCACACATATCTTCGATAAGACCAGCATAACAACCCTGCAGAATATCATCAGTTGCTAGAGAACCAATTTTACCCTCAATGTTGATATCCCAGTAATCAATAGTGACACCTAAGTTTTCAACAAAATCAGGAGCCCACACAAAACCAATAGTGAATGTTTCGCCTTCTTCAGATTGAACACCTGTGTTGCCACCTAAACGTGTACGAACTTGCGCGTCAGCACTGTTGTGACCGCCTGCTGGAGCCCCCATTTCAAGACATTTAGCCTGACCGGCTGCAGATAAACCACCAATGTTTGCCGCAGAACACGGATCTGAAGCGCTTTCAAATGAATCAAGCTCTGGCGAATACAAATCGCTTAGCGTTGGTTCACGGTATACTTCGGAATAGTTTGCACGGAACTTTAAGCCATCAAAAATGTTTGACTCAATTTTAGCCATCCAAGAGAAGTTTGAACCAGTTGTGCTAAAGTCGTCATAACGTGCACCTAGCGTTAAATCTGCAGATTCAACACCTAAATCACGAACTAGTGGGATCAAGAACTCTGCCGATGCAGCTGTGTAGTTCTTAGATAGACCTGTTAGTGGCTTACTAGTGTTACCAGTCACTGAATCAAAGAACTTACCAGAATCATTTACTTGTTCAAACTCAGTGGTGTAATACTCAAGGCCAAATGCACTTGAAACATAACCTGCTGGGACTTCAAATAGCTCACCAAACACGTCAACACGAACTTGGTGGAATGAATCATTATAGTGATCGCCTAGTGGAGCAGTAATGTAGTCAAGCATCTCTTGCGTCACAGTTCCTGGGCCACCAAATACATTTAACGATACACAATCAGAAATAGGTGCGTCAGGCGTACCACATACCACATTGCCAGCGTCATCTTTGAATGATGGGCCTAAAGCTTTTGCTAGGTGTGGACCGTATAGCTGACCAAAGTCAGTATCTTGAAGGCTATTTGCACCATAGTTGTAGTAAGCATCGAACTGCCAGTTATCGTTAATTGCGCCCTTTAGACCTGCAACTTGTTGGAAACGAACATAATCTTGTTCAAAGTAACGACCACCCTCTAGCATACGACGACGAGAGCGATAAACATCTTCACCGAATGGGTTATAGTAGTTATCAGCTGACACACCGTTAGCCGTCGAACCATTTGACAGTGTAACTACATAGCCTGGGTCATAGGCTGTGTCGAAAGGTACAGCCGCAAGTTCCTGTTTTGAGGTACGCTTATTGATGCGTGTTTCTGTATATACAACAAGGTCATCGTTTAACTCAAATGAAGTATCAACAAAGAAGTTAACGACTTCAAAAGGTGTTTGCATTAAGTTTACTGGGTTGTAATTGTAAGTATCGTTTACCTCTCCACCGCCGACAAATGGACGCATGTCGCTTAGAGAAGGCTTACCGTCACCACCACTTGGGCATTTGTCGTTGGTAAAGTTACCTTTACCTTCAACGTAGAAATTACCACAAGGAGTAGAACCAGACCCTAAAATGAATACGTTCGCATTGTCACCATCTGGAATTAAACCGTTCTCGTAAAAGCTCTTAGCACCTTCTTCTGAGAGCACCTGCCAAGGGTATTGGAAGAAGTTAACATCTTTCACATCACCCTGATAGATTGGATCCTGCTTGGTATAATCGAAACCTACTGTGATATGACCTGCATCGAACTCTTTACCACCAACTAGTTGGAAGCTTTGCTCTTTACCACCACTAAACATGTCATACCAAGACGTTGTTGCTTTAACTTCAACACCAGTAAGTTCTTTTTTGGTGATGATGTTTACAACACCAGCCATTGCTGACGAGCCATACGCAACCGAAGCACCATCTTTTAGAATTTCGATACGGTCGATCATCGCAGCAGGAATATTCTGGAAGTCTGCACTTACAGGCTTACGACCATTGATAAGTACTAGCGTACGCTCTGAACCTAAACCACGTAGTTCTACAAATACACCACCACTACCGCCGTTGTTACGCGTTGTTGTTGCTGGTGATCCAGACATAACTGGGTTTGATTGAACAAATTCACCAACGTTACTGATACCCATATCGCCAAGCGCTTCGCCGCCGATAACAGTAATTGGGGCAGTAGATTCAAGGTCGGTGCGCTTTAAGCGAGAACCTGTAACTTCAATACGCTCAACGCTTTTCGCGCCTTCTTCTTCTGCAACTACATTGGTTGCAAACACGGCAGCGCTAGCGCCACCAAACGCGATCGCTAAGCGAATCGCCTTAGTTAACTTATTGTTTAGCATGTGAATCACCCTGGATTGTTTTATTGTAAACAGCTTGTATTAATTATTATTTTGTCGCCTTGTTAATTTCTAAATTGGCAACATTAGGGGCAAGATATTAAACAAACACCCGAGTAATGATCAAGGTTAATTATACCATTTTTTGCAATTACCAATTGCAGGCACAAACAAACCACAACGTAAGGTATTGAATTAAAATAACAAAACTACACAACCGTGAGCTTGATAAAAATAAAAATCCACAAAAACGGGACTAACTATGAAAATAAGGTGAAACACACCATTTTAGTTAACAAAAAAGGAACTTCATTTTAGTGTGTTTTTGCTGATCAATTAATTTTGAGACTTGAAGGTGGCTGCAATTTGAAAGCACGATCCCTATTAAATCAAATCGAAACTTTGTTGCCCATCGGAACGGATTGATAGCTTAGATGCATTTGGAAGCATCTGATATATAGGAAGAATTTGTTTTTCAATGTATTGATAATAATCAATATCTACGAGCTTGCCTTGCTGCGCGAACTTGGGTCCATCGGTACTTAAATAATACGGTATTTGCGCCCCCTTTTTAGCAGTTTGCAACAATCCATCTTCGATAGCTTGTTTCGCCGCTTTTACCTGAGGAGGGATATTTTTTGTATATAACTCAACAGACTTACCAAGCTTCTTTTTATAAATGAGTTTTTCGTCTACTTTTCCAGCGAAAATCTCATTTATGTATTGATGAGTGATCTCAACGGTGTCGAGCCCGTCAAACAGCGCGCGAATAATTGCTTGTTGATATTCCTTTGCAATTTCCGTCCAATCACTACGCACGGTCTCCATTCCTTTAAAAACCAGCTTTTGCTCGCCAAGATCTGTGATCTGCCCAACATATCGCTTTTTAGAGCCGACTTCTTGACCACGAATGGTGGGCATAAAGAATGGGCTATAATGTGTTTCAAACTCTATTTCTAAATAACTGTGAAGACCAAAGCTTTCCGTAAGTAAAACGCGCCAGCGCTCGTTAATTTCTATCATCAGCTGCTTGCCTATTGCTTGGCACGCTTCGCTACGCAAAGACTCGGGTAAACAGACGAAAGTTGAGTCGGTATCGCCGTAGATCACCTCATATCCAAGCTGTTCAATCCAGGTTCGCGTTTGTTGCATTATTTGATGACCGCGCATCGTTATTGAACTCGCAAGACGAGGATCGTAAAAGCGACAGCCTTTTGAACCAAGTACGCCATACAAGCTATTCATGATGATTTTAATCGCCTGTGAGAGCATCATGTCTTTGTCTAATTTAGCTTGCTCACGTGCGCTGGAGAGCGCGGCGACTAAACCCGGTAAGTGATGTTCTGTGCGGCTAAATTTACCTTCATTAAAGCCCTCTATGGCATGTTCAGGATGCTGTAATCCTTCTATTAACCCCATAGGGTCAATGCAAAAAGTGCGGATAATTGAGGGGTAAAGGCTTTTGAAATCGAGTACCAAAATATTTTGGTAGAGGCCTGGCTTTGAGTCCATGACATAACCGCCGGGACTGTCAAAGTTAATACCATGCTCAGATAAATTTGGTGCAATGTAACCGCTACGGTGCAGTAACGGTAAATACAAGTTGGTAAACGCAGCGACTGAGCCGCCCATTTTCTCGAGTTCCAAACCCGTCAACTGAGTTCGAGCGAGGGCAAATTCAAGTAAGTTTAGTTTGCTAAAAATGTCGAGCACCAATTGACAATCTTGTAAGTTATACGCTGCGAGCGCCGGTTTATCATGATGGAACTGCCTGATGATTTCCTCAAGCCTGTCATCCTGTGCGATAAGCTTGGTAGTACCTAAAATCTTCTCAGCCACAAAGCTCAGTTTAAATGTTTCAAAGTGATAGGTCGCATTTTTCATCATATCGATGCCATCTAGCATCACCCTCCCCGGAATAAACACCCGGGTATAGTTACCTTTGAAAGTCGACATCACTCCGCCATCTCGCCCTATCGCAAGTGCGACGCCGTTAGCCTGCGCGCGTTCCACAAGTATTGCGGCATCGAATTCAATCACGTTCCACCCGATTAACACATCAGGGTCTAAACGATTCACTTGCTTGACCAGCTCTTCTAATAACGCAATTTCATCTTCAACCCAAACGACATTGACGGCAGCATGTTGCGCCTCACCTATCATGATCACCAGCTTTTTGCTATCGGTCACTAAACCCACCGAAAATAAGACTCCCTCGCCGTTACATTCTATATCGATAGAAAGCATTTCAAGGTGTGGCCTATAATCATCACAAGCCTTAAATTGCGCCTGAGTAATTTCGATATAGCCCGGTTTTTGCGTGGCTTTACCTTTGACCCAAGCAGCTCCGCGAATAAAGCGCTCCATTAAATAGCGGTCGGAATGGCGAATATCCTCTTCATATAACGCGATTTTATTTTCAAGTAGCTGTTTTGCCTCATAGAAGTGATTCAAGGTGCGAAATTTCACAACACAAACAGGAGCTTGATCGAAGTGCTTTAGTTGACTTGGCGAGATGCTAAACTGCAACTGAGCGCGACTTAGCAGCAGCTCTACTTCCGTTTTTTTATCTTGTTTAATGAAAAAGAGTGGCTGCTCATCCTCTACCCACACCTTGAGTAACTGATGTTGCGATTTGAGCCAATAACACAAGCGCAGTTGGCCATTTACCTGCATCTGCTGTCTCGATAAAATAAAGCCCTGATATATCGCTTGTGCCAACTCCAATACCACCCTAAAATAGACGAATCACTGTAATTATATCCACCTGTTTATTGAACATAAAGTCACAAACAGAATAAAACCTATCCGTTAACGCAGTGATTAACTAAAAATCGAGACTCAAGTGGTAGGCTTGCTTCATATCAGAACTCTAGGCTAAATAGATTATGCTCTCAGACAAACTAAAAAAAACCATCCGCCAAGCACATCAAAATGTCGCCTCCGCTTTAGATGGCTTTCGTCCTCGTCCGAGTCAAAATTATCTGGTCGCCGAAATCGCAAAAACACTCTCTGGTGATTATCACCGCACTCAACGTATTTGCGTGATTGAAGCAGGAACAGGTACTGGAAAATCTTTAGCCTATCTACTCGGCGCGCTTCCTGTTGCACTCTCAAGTAAAAAGAAACTCGTCATCTCGACTGCAACCGTCGCTTTACAAGAACAGCTGATCAACAAAGAGTTGCCATTTTTAAAAGAACATTCAGGCATAGACTTTAAATTTGACCTCGTAAAAGGCCGTCAACGCTACATCTGTGTACAAAAACTGATGGCTGCCGTCAGCGATGATGAGATGCAAATGTCGATGATGCCGACAACCAGCAGTCCGCTTTCTCAAATGGAGCAAAGGTGTTTAAGAGAGTTAGCACTTGCTTACCAAGAAAAGCGCTGGCAAGGTGATAGAGATAGCTGGGAAGACACAATTCCAGATAAAGTTTGGAATGTTATCGCTTGTGATAAACACGCCTGCCAACGGCAACTAAAATCTCATCACTTATGCCCTTTTCATTTAGCTCGACAAAAGATTGCACAAATGGATGTGTTGGTGATTAATCACGCTTTGTTACTGGCCGACTTAGAACTAGGTGGCGGAACGATATTACCGGAACCAGAAGAAACATTTTACGTAATTGATGAGGCGCACCACCTGCCTCATATTACCAGAGATTTTTCTTCTGCAGCGGCAACGATTAAAGGCACTATCGAGTGGCTTGAAAAGCTACTTAAGTTTAGCGGAAAGATGGCAAACACCGTGGTTTCGCAAAAAGCCATTGGGCAGAATTTCAAACTGAATGATGCAGCCAATGACGCTGCGAAGTACCTTAGAGCGGTAAGGGATATACTCGATCAGAGCGACTTTACTTATAACGATGACGATACCTACCGCTTTAGTCATGGCGAAGTACCTGAAGCGCTCACCGTAAAAGCAAAAGATATTGCGGATGCCACGCAAGATGCACTGCGTTGCCTTACCAAGATGCATGATGCTCTGTCGGGCGATGTTTCAGACGGCGATGTACAAGCTTTTTTAGCCGACCCATTATTGGTTGAAAGCGGTCAATATATCAACCGACTTGAGCAACTCAACAAACTCTGGTTTAGCTATGCTCGAAAAGGCGACAGCGTGCCACATGCAAGGTGGATAAAACGCTTAGAATACAAACACCATCACGACCATTTACTTTGCGATTGTCCGATTGAAGTCGGCTATTATTTGAAGGATCACCTCTGGCGAGAGTGTGCAGGCGCGGTGCTCTGCTCCGCAACCCTCAGTGCTTTGGGCACATTCGATCATTTCGCCCACGAAAGTGGGCTGGCAAAAGAGCCTGGTGTTAAATATATCAAGGCTGATTCTCCGTTTGATTATCCCAATCAAGCGACATTGCATTTGCCAAAAACCCAAACAGATCCAACGGATAAAGCCTTTAGCGATTATTTAGCGGATGCCCTGCCAACCTATTTAGACACCAGTAAAGCTAACCTTGTACTGTTTGCTTCTTATTGGCAAATGAATCATGTGGTAGAAAAATTAAGAGGTAAAAATCTCAATATTTTGGTACAGGGTGAGCTTTCCCGTGACGCCCTACTCACTCGTCATAAAGCAAATATCGACTTAGGTCGTGGCAGTATCTTATTTGGTACACAAAGCTTATCCGAGGGACTAGATTTACCCGGAAAATACTTAGAGAACCTCGTGGTGACTAAGATCCCTTTTGCCGTGCCAACGTCCCCTATTGAGGAAGCCCAAGCGGAATTCGTGCAAAGTAAAGGGGGGAATCCATTTTTATCTATCACGGTACCCGATGCTGCAAAGAAATTAGTACAAAGCTGTGGTAGACTGCTGCGTAAAGAATCAGACTCCGGCCGTATCACCATCTTAGATAGACGTTTAGTTACAAAACGTTATGGCAAAGCCATGCTTGATACTCTGCCACCATACAAAAGGCAAATTGATTAATAATGTTTGAACTCGCTTTAGATCCCACAACTTGGGGGTTACTTTGCTTAGTCGCACTGGCTGCTGGATTTATTGATGCAATTGCAGGTGGTGGTGGGCTGCTAACCGTACCAGCTTTGCTTACTGCTGGCCTTCCTCCGCATTTAACCTTAGGTACCAACAAGCTCGCCGCGAGTTTTGGCTCCTTAACCGCGAGCTTTACCTACTACAAAAAGCAGTTATTCAAACCTAGCTTTTGGATTGGCTCTATTATTGCCACTGCGATAGGTGCCGTATTGGGCACATTACTTGTCGACTTTTTAAGTATCGAGTTTTTAAATAAACTTATCCCCGTTATTATCATCGCTGTCGCAATTTATAGCTTAGTCGGTAGGCTAAGCCCAACAGATTCCCATACTTTGCCAGAAGCGAATCGAGCACTCAAAATCAAGCAGTGGGCGCAAGGTTTATCGTTGGGATTTTTTGATGGTATGGCAGGACCTGGTACTGGCACGTTTTGGACTGCGTCTAACAGTATGCTCTATAAAATGAGCTTACTTTTAAACTGTGGTCTTGCTCGTTCAATGAACTTTGTTTCCAACTTTATTTCGCTTATCACCTTTGTAGCCTTGGGTCATGTTAACTTTATGCTGGGTATCACCATGGGCGCCTTTTTAATGTTTGGAGCTTGGCTTGGTGCGCATTCTGCGATTAAGTTTGGCAACAAACTAATCAAACCACTCTTTAACACTGTGGTTATTGTACTTGCTGGCAAGCTCATTTTTGAGGCTTATTTCTCGTGAGCACAGGGCTTATCAAGCTTGAGCAACAAGTCAGCCGCTTAAAGCAACAAGCAGCGCAATTTGACTCCGCGAAATGGTTTGATAAGAATCGTTATATGCAGGCACAGCCCAGCTTATTTGATGCCCGTGTATTTCGAACTAAAAGCTTAAAGCTCAGCGACTATGTTGAAGAAATAGCAGAAGCAATGTCCCACCTGCCGCCAAGTGCGCAGCGCCACGCCTTTACATTTGCCATCGAGCGGATAGGTTCACAAATGGAAGCCGTGTTGAAGGTGTTAAAATCAACCCCCGTCTGGGCGAAAGAAAACAAACTGAATACACCAAAAAAAGCCAAAGTGTATAAGAAGGCAGTGCAGAAGATTATGCAGTCGTCCCATGAGTTATATCAGGAGCTGTCACAAAATCATGAATTTGAGCGTCGACTGCAAGAAATGATTGATCTCAGAAGACTACAGATGGACAAAGCAGATCCCACTCAAGCTGCCAAACTCAATGCCGAAATATTAGCCCTTCATGCCCGCCTTGGCCGCTGTAGAAAAGCCATTTCCGCCACCGAGCAAAAAATTCAAGAAGTTGAGAAAAGTCAGAGCCGTTAATGCTGTACTACCACCCTATTTATAGCGAGTTGAGCCTGCCTGAAAAGCATCGCTTCCCTATCAGCAAGTATAAAAAATTATACCAACGAATAAACGCCAGTAGATTTGCTAAATTTATCAAAGAACCCGAGCAAAAAATCACAGCTGATGCACTGCAACTTTGCCACGACAGTAATTACGTTGATGGCTTTCTAAACGGCACGTTGAGCGAAAAAGCAATTAAGAAAATGGGCTTTCCTTGGAGTGAGCAACTAGTTGAACGCACTTTGATTTCTCTAGGTGGCGGTTTAGCGGCAGCAAAGTATGCGCTCGAATATGGATTTGGAGCAAACTTAAGCGGCGGCTATCATCACGCACATCGCGATTTTGGCAGCGGCTTTTGCATATTTAATGATTGGGCGGTGGTCGCGGCAACGCTCATTGCCCATCAACGGGTTGAGCGAGTGCTGATCTTTGACTGTGACGTGCATCAAGGCGATGGCACAGCAACGATCGTTGCAGATAGAAACGATATCATTACCTGCTCCATCCACTGTGAAAGTAACTTTCCTCGCATTAAACCGCAATCCGATTTGGACTTTGCCTTACCTGTGAATACACAGGATGCGCAATATGTGGCAACCGTCCGCGAAGCCTTACAACTAGCGGTTCGATTATACCAGCCAGACATCATCCTCTATAACGCTGGTGCAGACGTCTATCAAGGCGATGAACTAGGACACTTTAGTGTTTCAAAGCAAGGTGTTAGGGCTCGAGATTCGATTGTTTTTGAGTATGCTCATCACCTCAATATCCCATTAGCTTTTGCTCTGGGTGGGGGCTACCAGCGCGACGTTGATCATCTTGTAGATATACATCAACAAACCTTTTTGGCTTTGTTCGATAACCCCGCTATTATGATATAAACTTAAAAGGAATGTGCAGGAGGCTGTATGAAGTTACATGATGATATTCATAATTATTATGAGAAGCTGGTCGTCGAACATATCGTCCGTCGTAAGTTAGATAAAATTTATGATGAAGACGTAATGGCTGACTTTTGTTGTACTGTATTGAACCAACTACCATCGCGTTATATTCGCTACGATGTCGATATGGAGTTTTACCTGCCTCAGCCCGAGCGTGTAAAAATGGAACAGGCGGTAGAGCGTGCGATTGATTTTGCCATTTCACAAATCGCTAAAAAGGAACAATTTCAAGTATGAGTACCCCTTTAGAACAAGCGCCAACTCATGTAAAGCTTGCCGTCGACCTCATTATGTTGTTAGAGGAGCATGATCTTCCTGCGGAGGAAGTCATGGCTGCACTTGAAATTGTCAGATCTGACTTTCAAAACAAGCTGAATAACCAACAAAAAACTTAACATTAAATATACATTTAAGTCATACTTATTTTTTAACCTTAGATTCTAATCAATAGCGGTTGTGCAAAACGGCACAACCGCGTTTATTAAGGAAAGCTGTATGACAACAACACAACTCCCTTTATTGTCCCTCGCGATTATTGCTGCGTCTGCACAATATGCTTACGCCAATGACTTTGCTGCATTAGACGAAGCCCTCCCAGCACCCTACATTATCAACGGTACTGAACCTGTGTTTGATTTTGATGGTGATGGTTGCCTGCCGAGTGCTGGGATCAGTAGAACTGGCGCGCAAAATTCAGGGCTAAAAACATCGGGCCGCATCACAGGAGATTGCAGAGATAATCAATTTTTAAATACCTCTAATACTGTGCACCGCTACGCCTGTAAAACAACAACTAACGGCGAGTATTGTGGACACTTCTATGCACTTTACTTCAAAAAAGACCAAGTGTTTGACTACTTTGGTGGTGGTCACCGCCATGACTGGGAATATGCAGCGGTATGGACTCGAGATGGGATAGTTACACATGGTAGCTATAGCGCACATGGCGACTTATTCACTAAACCTGCTAATGAGCTACCATTCGAAAATGGCCACTTAAAAATTGTCTATCATAAAGACGGCATTTTGACCCATGCACTGCGCTTTGCCAAATCAAACGAAATCGCTGAAAACAACTATCACCGCTTTGTCACACCCGCTATCATCAGTTGGTACAAAATGGCTGGAGATGGAATTTCGAACACAGCATTACGAGAAAAGCTCAATCAATATGATTATGGCTCCGCCACCTTGCCCGTTAAAGACAGTCGTTTCCTCAATAACCTCAATCGCTTTAAACCAAGTGACTACCCAACTTACGCGCAAAGTGATATAGACAACGCTCAGTAACTGCTTAGACAAACTCACCTCATCAATCGATGAGGTGAGTCGATATGCTATACCAATTGGTATTAGCCTGCGTCTTGCTTCTGCCTAAGCAACCTTGCTCGCTCTAGTTTATATTGTGCAAAGAAAATACTATCCATTTCACTTGTTTGCGGATCGATAAAATAAGCAATATCGCTTCGATATGGCTCAGGTGAGAAGTGTTTGCCATCTTCCCAATAGAGCACAGCGTGCTTTACTAATTCACCGAGATAGGTGTGATCCCACGCATAGTGACAAAAGCCATGGTGCTCCCCCAAATTAGGTGAGTATTTTTTTTCAATATCCGCCATTTGCCCGGTATTTTTGTAATCCGCAAATTGTTTAGCATCTTGCTCCGCCGATTGAGGATCAGTGAAATAGGCAATATCACGCCTAGGTGGTAAGGCTTGAGGTAATCCAAATTTATCCGATATACCATTGCACTTTACGACAATCCACTGCACAAAATGTGCCCCGATAATATGGTCCCATTTCAACGCAACGTACATATAACCTCCTTTTGAACATCATTTATCAATTATTGCAAAGAACTGATCATGCCCAGCTAAGTTTAGCCACTTCTATTGATCTTACTAGTGCAAGTTCAATTGCCTTTAATTCAGATCAAAAAGTTTTTCAAACTATAAAAAAGCGTTACAAGGTATTACAGAACCGCACTTTATCGCTTATTTTTGCCAATTTAGCGCTAGCTTTAGCAAACGTAAATTTCACCTTACTGGCACTTTTTTTACATCACACTACAATGCAGAAAAAGCAAGATTGGAAACGTACCGATGAATGTGACACGCAGTTCGCTAAAAAACCCAGCGAGTGTAATTGTCATCTTGGTGTTAATTATTTTATTTGGGCTGTTAAGTATATTTAAACTGCCCATTCAGTTGACGCCAGATATTGAGCAACCACAGATCACGATTTTCTCGGGATGGCGCCAAGCCGCCCCAGAAGAAATAGAATCAGTGATCATCGAACCGCTAGAAAATGCGGTAAAAAACACACCTGGCGCACTTGAGGTTAATACCAACATCAATCGTGGTAATGGCTCTATTACGCTAACATTTGCGGTGGGTGCAAATATGCAACAAGCGATGCTAGATGTGCTAACAAGCTTAAATCAAGCCCCACCGTTGCCACTTGATGCGCTAGACCCAGTCGTATTCGCCGGCGGTAATAACGGTGAAGCAGCAGCCACTTTGCTGGTCACGCCCAAAGACTACCAGGCAAATAGTCTCGATTTTGATATGGCGCAGTTTCAAAAGCAAATCGACGAGTTTATTGAACCAAGACTTGCACGTATTCCCGGCGTGGCACGTGTCGATCTAGCGAGTGAGCGGCCAAAAGAGCTGCGTGTTACTTTTGATCCGCACAAAGCCGCCGCGCTTGGTATTAGTTTAGATCAAATCAGTAATGTGCTTGCAAGCTCTCGCGATACCTCTGGAGGTCTTGCCAACGTTGGGCGTCGTCAATATACCGTGCGATTCACTGGCCAATATGACCTTTCCAGTATGGCTCAAATGCGTGTCGGCTACTCTGGGGACAGGCCAATCTACTTAGGTGATATTGCAAGTGTTGAGCGCACCTTTTCAGACCGTTTGGGCATGAGTGGCCGCAATGGTAAACCGGCCTATTATATTCGGCTCTCTCGGGCCAACGAAGCAAATACCGTTGCCTTGCTTGATGAAATCAACCTTGCAATTGATGAATTAAACCAAGGGCCGCTGGCTGAAAATGGCTTATCGATTGAGCTCAGCTTTGATGCCTCCGTCCACATTCGTAATGCACTTTCTTTAGTAAAAAGTAACTTAGGCCTTGGGGTACTCTTATCTTGTTTAATTCTGTGGCTATTTTTTAGAGGCTTAAAAGCAACCTTGGTGATTGCAGCTACAATCCCCATTTCATTGATGGTCGCCTTTCTCGCACTTAATATCTTTGACCGTAGTCTAAATGTGATCTCGTTGGCGGGATTGGCATTTGCAGTGGGCCTTGTACTAGACGCCGCTATCATAGTCCAAGAGAATATCTCACGCTTAAGAGCTGAAGGATTCGATAACAAAAAAGCCGCCTTAAAAGGAGCTGCCCAAGTGACAGGAGCATTATTTGCTTCGACAACCACCAGCGTCGCCATCTTTTTACCTATTCTCTTTATGGCGGGTATTGAGGGACAGCTATTCTCTGATTTAGCACTGACACTCTCGATTGCCGTTATTGCGTCAATGTTGTGTGCTATTACCCTTATTCCACTGGCAAACCATTTGTGGCCAGACTCTGAACTAAAACCAGATCCTTATCATCAATACTGGCAAAAGCTCACCAACTTCATCATGAAGTTGACCAATAACAGAGTAAAGCAACTTACTTGGATTGGCGTATTACTGGGTGGCTCGGTGGTTGCAACCATGACCATGCTGCCAAAAACTGACTTTATGCCAAGAGCCCCCACCGATGGCTTTTTCTTTAACCTAGTAACACCACCTGGTGGCAACGTACAGTTTATGGAAGAAGAATTGCTGCTGCGCGTGAAAAAACGCTTAATGCCCTATTACCAAGGCGAAAAAGAACCTGGTATTAAAGACTTTAATTTCTATGCGTTTGGCTCTAATGCTGGCGGTTTTATCTATTCAGCCGACCCTCAACGTGTTGAAGAACTGATGAAAGTGGCCAGAGAAGAAATCTTCGTTGACCTTCCCGATACTCAAGTATTTTTCTTTCGCGGCTCCATGATCCAAGTCGCCAATGGCGGCGATGGTCGCGATATCAATATTGACCTTACAGGTCCCAATATGGACGACTTAATCTCAGCTGCTCAAGTGGCTCTACAAGCTGTGCAAACCGCACTCCCTGAGGCAACGGCCAGACCTCAGCCGCGATTGGATATGGCAGAGCCAGAGCTTAGATTAACGCCTAACGATCGTCGGATCACCCAAGCGGGATTAACGCGTCGAGATGTATCTCAAGCGGTACAAGCTTATACCGGTGGATTATTCGTCAATGAGTATTTTGATGGTAACGAGCGTATGAACGTTATTCTTCGTGGTATCCCTTGGCAAAGCCCTGAGGAACTAAAAGCCTTGCCTATCGTAACCCCTCAGTCAGGAATTCAAACTCTCGGCGAGTTGGCAAATATAGAACGTACAGTTGGCCCGACGCAACTGCGGCGTGTTAATGGTCGTCGCACGGTCAGCATTGTTGTCACGCCTCCGGCTGATATGAGCCTGCAGCAAGTGCAAACCATCTTGAGTGAACAGGTGATGCCAAAAGTGCGCGCAAGCCTGCCGGCCAGTGCGGGTGCTATTTTGGCGGGAAATGCACAAAAGATGAATTCTGCAATGGAAGAAATGGCGTTGAATTTTGTCCTCGCGTTGTTCATTTTGTTCTTGTTAATGACCGCGCTGTTCAAGTCCGCCAAAGACAGCGCCTTGGTATTGTTAGTGATGCCACTGGCTATCGCAGGTGGCGTGCTGGCTCTGTATATCTTAAACCTCTTTACCTTCCAGTCCTTGGATTTACTGACCATGATAGGCTTTATCATCTTGCTTGGGCTGGTCGTTAATAATGCCATTTTGCTGGTGGATCAGACTCGCGTTGCGATGGCATCGGGTATGAGCCGTGAAGCATCGGTCAGACAAGCGGTGTTACTAAGAGCAAGGCCAGTTTACTTGAGCACCTTAACCAGTCTGTTTGGCATGCTGCCACTAATGCTCATGCCAGGCGTAGGCTCAGAAATCTACCGCGGCCTTGCGACCGTCATCGTCGGTGGCATGGCTATCAGTGCACTATTTACCTTAGTGTTGATGCCGAGTTTATTGCAACTTGGGCGGCAAACTCCGCCATCCGAAACAAACAAATCAACGGCCAAAGCCCCGCTCAGCCTAGTTGCCAATCAGTAAGTAGTGAGAACAGAATGAAAAACCCGATAAAACAGACACTTCAGGCCCTAGCACTATGTGCTGGGATCGTTGCGCCACAAGCCATCGCCGTGGTGCCAGTCACCGTCGCAGAAGTGACAAAAGCCCCTCTCACGAGCGAAATTGAAGTTAGTGGCACACTGTATGGGAAAGACGACGTGACGCTGACCGCCGGAGTTAGTGGCCGTTTGTTGTACGTAGCAGAACCCGGTACCAGTGTCGCAAAAGACGAAATCTTAGTACGTATGGACACACTTCCGCTGGAACTCGATAAGGCCCGCCAAGCCGAATTATTAAATCGAGCCAAGATCAATTTACGCTTATATCAACAAGAATTGACTCGATTAAAGAAGCTCGCAAAAGCCAGCAGTGCGGCAGAGAGTCAAGTCGATGAAATGCAAAATAAACATGACCTAGCGCTGTCGGATATCGCCTTAGCAGAAGTCGAACTTAAGGTTATTGACGATAAGTTGACTCGCGCAACGGTCCGTGCACCATTTGATGGCGTTATCAGTGAACGTTTTAAGCGCGCGGGTCGAGAAATAAACCGCGCCGACGAACTGCTCACCATATTAGATATCCATCATCTTGAAGTTCGCTTATATGTGCCCGTTAAATACTTAAAGTTTTTGCAAAAAGGCATAGCGCTGCCAATCCGTTCTGGTGATTTATCGCAGCCAGATAACACGTCAGCAAAAGTCACAGCGGTGATCCCCTCAACCGATCCGCGCTCACAAACCGTTGAAGTGCGTGCAACACTCGCAGCAGATCAAACCCATAGGTGGGCAATTGGTCAATTAGTTGATGTAGCGGTGCCGCTCACCAGCAAACAAGCCGTATTGCTGGTTGACCGGGACGCCTTAATATTACGTAAACAAGGCACCCATATCGTCAAAATAGATGAGCAAAATAAAGCCGAACAAATTCCTGTCACCGTCGGCAATGGCAAAGGCCAATGGGTGGAAATTACTCCCCGCACCAGCGATATCTTACATGCCGGTGATAGAGTCGCCGTTCGCGGTGCTGAGCGCCTGCAAACAGGACAAGACGTCGAGGTGACAAACCCTTAATAACAAACCAGTTACTAGCCCAATGAGCTCACTCATGGACGAGCGGCTCATTTTTAAAAGCATCACAGCTTCCGAAAGTAGTTGAATTAATTTTTCACAGCTTTGCGCCTACCATTTTTTAGCTGCTTGGGTAAGGTCAACAAAAACTCCACCCCTTTATCATCTGAATATGCCTTAATACTGCCCTGAAGCACATGGCTCACACTGTTAAATACAATGGTTAAGCCAAGTCCTAATTGCGCCGCTAGATTTGTACTAAAAAAGGGATTAAACACTTGCTCTGTATTATGATCAGGCAGGCCTCGGCCATTATCTTTATAGCTTAGCAGCCATGCATCATCGTATTCATTCACACGGATGGTAATTAGAGGTTGGTCTTCTAAATGATTGTCGATAAATCCATGTTGCACTGAGTTGTGCATAAACTCCTTCAATACCTCAAGCAAGATATTGGGATAGGTTTGTACCTCAAGGCTATCGTTATCCAACATTAACTTAGCGTTTGGCGCTGTGCGGATCAGCATCTCACGAATGTGCAAATTTAAAAAGTCTGATAATTCTATCGTTTTAAGTTCTGCACTACCAATTGAGGTATTAATTGCTTTAAACCTCTCGACTGTGGCATTGAGGCGATTGGCACTACGGTCAACAATATCTGATGCCACCAAAGCATCTCCTATAAAGTGATTAAGTTGACTAGGCGACAGCGTTTTTTGTTCAAATTTGTCTTGAACGTCGCGTAGCGAGCCATTAAGGGATGAGTTTGCGGTGATCACTAAACCTATTGGTGTATTGAGATGATGCGCCATCCCCGAAACCAATCCAGCTAGTGACGACATTTTCTCCGCTTCAACGAGCATTTCTTGCGTGTTTGTTAACTCTTTTAATGTGGCCCGTAGCTTGCCATTTCGACGTCGAATTATTTGGATCACTAAGATAGTTGATACGGCATAAATCAACATAAATATGATAATACTCAACAGCCACTTTTGTTGTGCGCTTGCCTCTGCAGCTTGAACCGCCTGCACTCGTTTAAGCGACTCTATTTCTAGCTCTTTTTCAACCATTTCAAGTTCGTAAGAAGCACGAGATAAGGTAATATTGCGCTGCTGAGCATAGATCTCTCGCTCCACTTGGCTTAACTCCTGTGTTAAAGCCAGTGCGTGGTTGCTGTCCCCCTGAAGCTCGGCTATTTTCGCTAACACCGACAAAGCGCGTACCTGTTTATTTTTAGTGTTTGTTTGCTTCGCAGCTTCCAACACTTCTTCAGCCAGCTTTTTAGCTTCCGTGATATCTCCTTGTTTGATATCCAAGGAAATTAAATCGAGCTTAACGTCATTGACTTCGCGAACATTACCAAGCCGTTGAAAAGTCATGATGGCTTTCCTGAAATAGGCCGATGCAGCACTCAGTTGACCTCTAGCAAGCGCGACTTTCCCTCGAAACTGTGACGAATACGCTAAATGGTAGTCAGACTTGCTACTCTTTTGAATTTGCTGTGCTTTATCAATAAACTTTGTAGCGTTATCGTATTCACCTTTAGCTATGTAGACTTTAGCAATGTTGTTATAAAGTAATGATAATGACAGCTCATCTTTATCTGAATTCAGAAAGTGCAGGTACTCGTTATAGTAATCTAACGCAACATCATATTGGCCGAGCAAAAAATAAACGTCAGCAATATTATTTTTTGTTTGGTATACCATGTCCTCGCCTCGTTGCTCCGCAACAATCAATGCATCCTTGTACTGCACTAAAGCAAGCTCATACAATCCTAGTTTAGAATAAACTCCCCCGGACAAATTATAGTAAGCATAAATCAGCGATTTATCTTGAGCGCCACTTATCAGTCGTTTGATTTCATTTGTCGTACGCATAGCAGCCGAAAATTGATTCAGCTCCATTTGAAACCAGGCTTTGTAATTCAGAATTTTGATTTTTTGGTCTGCGCTCAAACGGTTAGTATTTAAGGCTTGCTCAGTGAGCTGAAGCGCAATTTTAGGGTCAACGGTATATTGTTCTCTAATTTGCAGCCGAAGAGACTCAAAATCCTCTTCACTCAGTTCCGCTTGAACGTAAAACGTACACAAAACAAGCAGAAACACTGCAAACTTAAACATATATTTACCTTTACTAATAATAAAGAACTAAATATATACAATAATTTATTTTTATTTCGAATAAAAGAACAATCAGATCCGAGCTGTTTGCCTTTATTCCTTCATATTGCATGCATCTATCGGTGTAATCTCCCTTTTTGATCTATCGTAAAACCAGTTAAACTAGCGCTATCTAAGAGTTAGGGGGTGTTATGAAACGAACCAAATTAGTGAATCAATTAACGGAATTACTGAAGCCATTTCAAATTAACGATTACTGTCCAAATGGTCTGCAAGTAGAAGGGACAGACGAAATCCAAAAAATCGTCACAGGTGTTACCGCCAGCCAAGCTTTAATTGATGCCGCTATTGAACGCGGTGCAGATGCCATTTTGGTTCACCACGGCTATTTTTGGAAAGGGGAAGATCAATGTGTCACTGGCATGAAAAAGCGCCGCCTACAAGCCCTGCTTGCCAATGACATCAACTTAATCGCTTACCACCTTCCACTGGATGTTCATCCTGAACTCGGAAATAACGCACAGCTCGGTAAGTTACTTGGGCTTGAATATGAAAGACCGCTTGAACCTTGGAATAAAAATAGCGTAGCAGTAAAAGGTAAATTAACGACGCCAATGACTGCTGTTGATTTTGCCGCTTTAGTTGAAGAGAAACTCGGTAGAAAGCCGCTCTTAAATGTTGCTGGCGATCATCCAATCAGCACCATTGCTTGGTGTACCGGTGGCGGGCAAAGCTTTATTGATCTCGCGGCAAGCCAAGGCATTGATGCCTACTTAACAGGTGAAGCATCAGAGCAAACCATTCATTCATCAAACGAACAGCAGATCCACTTTATCGCGGCGGGACATCATGCCACAGAGCGTTACGGCGCGAAGGCACTTGGTGAATATTTGGCAGCGCAGTATGGTTTGGATGTTGAATTTATTGATATCGACAACCCGGTTTAATACCACTTTGCTTAACTAAGTGATCTCGCATATGGCTAGAAAAAAGCAGCAGCAAAAACCGGCACCGACAGATAGAAACTTTGCTGAACTGACGCACAAGTTTAAAAACAATATCTATGGCACCAATAAAGGCAAAATCAGAGAAGCAGTGCTCAAGCGTGACTTGAGCGCACAAGTTGACTGGTTAACGCAATCAAGTGGCAAACGCATATTAGATGTTGGCGGCGGACAAGGGCAATTGGCGCTCTTTCTAGCATCGCTTGGCCACCATGTCACTGTGATTGATATTTCAGAAGAGATGCTTGAACTTGCCAAAACGCGCGCGCATGAAGCCGGACTAAATGACCTGCTGCATTTTATCCACGCGCCCCTGCAAGCACTCGATACGCTGAACTTAGGACAATTCGACTTAGTATTGTGCCATGCGGTGCTTGAATGGCTGGTTGAGCAACAAAGTGCGCTTATGCTGCTAAAGTCGCAACTAAGCGAAACTGGCTTGCTTTCACTCATGTATTTCAACCATGAGGCGCATCTGATGGCCAATATGGTGTACGGTAACTTCGACTATGTGCAAAAAGGCCTTAAGGTAAAGCAAAAAGTAGGTCTCAGTCCCAATAAACCAATTAGCGAAACTGATATGGCGACTTGGCTTGATAAGGCAAAACTCAGCGTTATGCAAAAAACCGGTGTTCGCTGTTTTCATGACTATTTAAGGGAGTTGAGTAAGGCGGATGAAGATTTTGACGCTTTGCTCGCCTTAGAGCTTAAATACAATCGCCAAGAGCCCTATGCATCTCTAGGTCGTTATACCCACTTGATGCTAAAACAAGCGTAAGTAAAGCACTGCTTACGCTTCTTCCGCTCTTAGGGTTAACACTTCAACGCCGTCATCTGTTACCAACACAGTATGCTCCCACTGCGCCGATAGCTTTTTATCTCGGGTTACCACAGTCCAGCCATCTTTTTTGGTTTTAATTTTTGCGCTACCCTGATTGATCATCGGCTCAATGGTAAAGGTCATCCCAGGCTTTAGCGTCATCCCGGTATTTGCTTTGCCATAGTGCAGTACATTTGGCGCTTCATGCATATCTCTACCGATCCCATGACCACAATACTCGCGTACCACAGTGTAGCCGGCTTTTTCAGCCACTTGCTGTACAGCCGCACCGATGTCCCCAAGCTTTGCTCCAGGTTTAACCATTTTTATTCCAGCCCACATCGCTTGGTAAGTCGTTGCCACTAATTTTTTGGCTGGGAGTAATGCGTCTGGCATCACGTACATTTTGCTGGAGTCGCTGATAAAGCCATTTTTCTCAAGCGTAATATCGATGTTTACAATATCTGAAGACTTTAAGATTTGTGATTTACTCGGCACACCATGGCACACGACCTCGTTCACAGAGCTATTAAGAACGAACTGATAACCATATTGACCAAGGCTGGCAGGACGCGCTTTAAGCTCATCAACAATAAAGTTGTGCACTTTGTCATTAATCTCTAGCGTAGAAATTCCGGGTTCAATCCAACTATCAATATAGTCAAACACTTGCGTAAGCAATCGCCCGCTTTCGCGCATCAATTGGATCTCATCAGCGGTTTTGAAAGTAACCTCTTGCATCTCAATTTCCTTTTGGCTGTTGTGACTTCACTCGCGTCATTTCTGCCGTAATGATCTCTGTAAACGTAAGCGTTGGATTGCGCTCGGCAAGTCGCCCAATTTTAATCCAAAACTCAGCCTGTGAATTGATTGAGCGCGACATCACAGTGCTTGCTTCACGGATCTCATCGTGTAGTTCATCTGAAATTTTTACGATACCCATTTATATAAACCATATACATATCATATATAATTCATATAATAACGGAGTTGCGGAACAATGCAAAATCTAATGCCAATTTGCTTATTATTTTGAAGCAAAAAAATGCACCGCCTCGGCGGTGCACTCCGTATTTTAAGCTTAAGTCACCCAAGCTTAGGTTGACTCACTAAAAGCTATAGCGCATCCCTAATTGCCAATTGAACGGTTCGCCGTGCATTACATAGCCGTCCCAAGATGAAATACTGTTGTAGTAACTTTCATCCAGTAGGTTGTTGAAGTTAAGCGACACACTAAGCTGTTCACTCACTTCATATCTTGCCATTAAATTAAGTAACGCTCCGGAAGATTGTGTGATCTTATACGCCTCGCTACCGCCGCCCGGCAATGGCCTTTGTGGTATTGCATAAAAGCTACCTTGCCAATTAATTCCAAGCCCCGCAGTCAAGCCGTCAACAAACTCACTAAAGTCATAGGTGGTATACAGGTTTATGAGCTCTTTGGGCTGATCCGTTAACAGCTCTTTGCCATCTTTTGATTCAGTTTTGTGTTTTGATAGCCCTAAGCTGATATTCCACTGCTCATTGATAGAGCCTGTAAATTCAACTTCAAAGCCTTCTGTCGTATCGCCTTCACCGCGCTGAATATATGGCCTATTGCCCTGCGGAGTTAGATAGCTGTCTGGGTAGTTTGGATCGACAATCGCAAGCCCATTTTCAACATTACGATACACCGCCGCCGTAAAGTTCAAGGTGTCATCAAGTAACTCACCTTTTACCCCGAGCTCATAGCTTTCGCCGGTGCTTGGGTCGAGCATTTTATCATTGATATCAAAGTAGGCTTGCGGCTGAAATGCCTCTGTGTAGCTCGCGTAAACACTATATTGCTCATTAATATCAACCACAAGCCCGGCATAAGGTGTGACTTCTGTATCCACCTTTTCATGATAGCGGTTACGAAGAAACTTACCGTTGTTAGGATCATAAAGGTCAATATCGTACTCCCAATTGGTGATCCTAGCGCCAACAATAAGTTTAACATCATCATGCGGGTTAACACGCACGGCCACAAATCCACCATTAGAGTCTGTTACCGTCAAACTATCACGGCCTAAATCTTTAAATGGATAGCGCGGCACGTCACCTGTCCAATCGTGAAAATTTAACCCTTCTAATGAAATAGTAGTCTGGTCGGCTTCATTACCAAATGACGTACGCTCCCGCTTGAATTGATTGTAGCTGAAAATGACATCATGCGTACGACCAAATAACTCAACCGGTCCTTGCAGTGACAAATCAATTGTCTTTTGTTCATCTTCAGAGCTACTTATTACAGCACTGTAACCGAATCCATTATCGCTGCTGCCATCTGGGTTAATAGGCCCATCAGGATAAACGAAAAAGAGCTGCCCACCTTGCATCTCAATGGTATTGTAAGTCGCGATGGCATGGAGTTGCCAATCGTTTTCAAACGCGTGATCAAGCCCAACAAAATAGGTGTATTCTTCGATTGGCCAGCTACTCCATTTTGCCGTCATCCCAGTGTCACTACGGCGTCCCTGATAGCGACTACCATCAGCGTAAAAGTAAGGTTGAGAGTGGCTATTTATCGCCCCTTTTGAAGCAGTATCAGCATATTCCACACCGAGTCGCAATAAGGTGTAATCGGTCAGATCAGCCTCAACGGTAGAATATATAGACGTTTTCTCCTGGCTATAACGCTCAATGTAGGAATCTCTTTCATAATGTGCAGCAACAAAGCGGCCGCGAATACTACCCTCTTGGTTTAACCCACTCGCCACATCCACCTCTGCGCGGTAATTATCCCAACTACCAACCGAAACCGCCACACTGCCCTTAAACTCATCGCTTGTTGCACGTTTTCTTACTAAGTTTACGGTCGCGGTTGGGTCACCAACGCCAGTTAATAAACCATTTGCACCACGTACAATCTCAACACGCTCATAAGCAACCGCATCACCATTTACATTTGGTCTTCGGCCACCTGGGAACTGTTGCACACCGTCTATTTGGATTAAATTGACATCACCGCCACGTACAGAAAAACGTGTCCTATCAAGACTGGCTCCCCGCTTTGCATAAAAGCCCGTTGCATGTTCCAAGATCTCATCAATGTTAACCGTCTGCCAATCTTGCATCATTTGATTTGTGATAACGGTCACCGCTTGAGGCGTCTCACGCTGTGATAAAATCATTTTTAATGCCGCTTTGTTCGAAGACTCGGTGTAATTTTTTACACTCGTACCAGTCACATAAATATGCTCTAGTTCTTGAGCCCTACCATCACCCGCGGCATCAGCAGCTAACGTATCATCAGCAACTTCAGCGGCATGTGCATTGCCGTGTAGTGAGAACAGCACAAAAGTGGCGCAAAGAGAGAGTTTTAAAGAATTATTTATTGTACGTGAAGATGAAGAGCACATCGTTTTTCCCTAAATTAACTTCATTATGAAAACGATAGTGATTATCATTTATATTACCAACTCTTTCAAGTCCCTTTTTTAGTTATATGCCGTTATTTGAAGCGCAATTCAAATGTGGCAGTGACCAAAACTTATTAAGCTTTGCCGTTTACCTTTTGTTTTTACCCGCTACTATTTACTCAAAAAGTAGGGAGCCCCTATTTCTTCACCACAGGTAAAGACTCCGCCAGCCACTTATTCATATCACCTTCTAGGTGTTTTAAGGTGTAGCCTTTTGGCGCTAGTGCCTCAATAAAGATGCCAGCCCTACGCCCAGAGCGGCAGTACACAACGAGTGGTGTATCAGTCAATTTAGTCAGTTCTTCCTGATGCGTCTCAATCTCGTTAAAAGGAATGTTTATTGCCCCTTTGATATGTCCTGCGGCAAACTCTTCAGGGCTTCGTACGTCCACTATGGTGTAAGCGTCTGCTGACATTTGATTTACCATCAGTGCTTGCTGTGTGATCGTTTCCGATTGGGCATAGCAAATACTGCTAACAAACCACATAAAGCTAATAATCAGTTTTCTCATTTTTCAGTCTCCTTTTTGTACAATCCATCAAATACTATTTGCCACTTTTCAGCCCCTTGCTTACTCAGCCAAACCTGACGTACCGTACCATCTGGGTTCGCAGTCCATGTTATCTTATCCGTCACCTTAATACCTGCTGCATTTTTCCTATCCCCTTGTAATACCATTTTCCCTTCATGAAGCTCACCATCCAACCGTAACAACAGTCCGCTATTATCCACCCAAGTTTGATGCCAACGATGAGTGGATGCATCATAAATATTTATACTCTCACCACGATACCCAAGTTCATTGGTATAACTTTCTTTAATAACACAGCCATCATACGCACGGGTAATGCGATTACGCCCAGACTCAAGACCTCCTACGCTCGTTACCAACCAATCTCCAAGCCAAAAATCAAACTGTCTAAATCCTTGATCTTCACATTTAGCAAAGCTATTACAGCTAAAAAACAAAATACTAATAACCAACCATACCTTCATTTCACTGACTCCTTATATCCAACCTTGTTAGCTTAGCGGGGATTAACCAAACAGCTAAAGAAATCAGAAAATACTCCGATACAGTTAGAAATAGAGATAACAAGGATAACGTTATGGAAATTCAAATGAAGCCACATCACTTTGCCGACGCACTAAACGCAAACAACGAAACACCCACTGCCACAAGTAACTCCACAGAGGAAACGGAAGAAAAACCAGCAAATGAAACCATACTGACTGAGTTTATGGACAAAAAGGCAAAGAAATACAAAGGTAACAACCCTAATTTTAAGCAACAATATGAAATGTTAGAACAGTCAGAAGCCCTAATGAAAGAGCAAATCCAACATTTACAACAGCTTATTAGCGAGTTAAAAAAAACACCTCTGCAACGAGCTATAAAGGTATCCACAGTAAGCGATGCTGATATCCCAACAACACAAGGAGATACCCTGAGATATGAGCATACCGGCGCAAAACAGTATCGCGATAATGAAACAGAAAAAGAAATTGAGATTTTAACCCAACAACTTGATGAACTTAAATCACAGCATGCTGATGTAAAGCAACAGATGATCCAAATGGTACTTGATGAAATGACTAGGCAACGAGATAAAAGGTATGAAGTCTAAATAGTCCTAGCGCTTCTATTACTTCATAACAACTGAACTAAATCAATATTATGCAGATTTCTACAACTAAAATTTTGGTGAATTTTAATTCACCTAGGCTACATACCCCAATCTCATCGTTCAACGCTATCTATAAAGCTCCATAAAACAAAGATTTAAAACAAAAAAACAAGTGATGTGGCAAAGTTAAAAACCGGACATTTTTTAGAAAATAAAACCACATAAAAAGGATAAAAAACCACACTTACTTTCAGCTAAAAAATCACAAATCTAAAACACAAAATATAATCAACAAATAATACAAACTGCAAACATTAGCAAAAAACATTTAATTATTAATATCACCTGCTTTTCAAATACAATACTGCCCCTTTAAATATCAATCATCATCCATGGATTCATTGAGCTTCAATAATGCAGTTAAAAAAACTATCTATTTCTAACCAAATAACGTTAAGTTTCACCTTACTTTTTGTCATTTTCATTGGAGTTGGCTTGATGAGCTACCAAGGAATGAAAGAAGTGAACGCCAATCTGAACGACATAGTCAGAACCAGCATTCCATCTATGGAAACCATTAAAGACATTAAAATTGACTTAGCAACTATACGTAAAGATGAGTTTAGTACTGCATTAAACCCTGAAGACCCAGAGGTGCACAACTGGCTTGCTATTTTAAGAGATCTGAAGAAGTCATTGAATGACAAGATAGCATTTTATCAAAAAATGCCAGTCAGCAAAGAAGAAAAGGCACTGTTCAATGCGTTTATTACCGCTTGGCAGCGATACGTCAATGCGACTTATCATTACGAAAGCCTTATCCTAAGTGGCAACGCAAAAGAAGCAAATCGAATCATTTTAGATAGCTACCCTCTGTTTGCCAACGCCATGTCTGAGCTTAGTGAACTGGAAGCATTAAATGATAGCAGTGTTGAAAATTCTGAGCGCTCGGCTATATCAGCAGTTAATAGCACCCTATTTACTTTAGCGATTTCTGGATTACTCGTTGCAGTAACCATAGTCATTATCTGCATACTTTTGAGTAAAGCGATTAAGACACCGCTTGCTTTATCCGTGGATCTTGCGAGTAAGATAGCCCGTGGCGAGCTAAATCACGCAATTGCACTTGAAGATACAGGTAAGAACGAGCTCGGTTTATTGACCCAATCTTTAGATAAAATGCGTTCACAGTTACACGCCTTAATCACCATGATCAATGACTCAGCCATTCAATTAACTGCGGCAGTAGAAGAAGTAAATGCCATTTCTTACCAGAATGCACAAGGTATGAATGTACAGCAAAATGAGCTGCAATCCGTCGCATCCGCGATGACACAGATGCAAGCGGCGATTAGTGAAGTGGCTAAAAGTACAGAAATGGGCGCTGAATCAGCAAATCAGGCAAGTGAAAAAGCCAGAGAAGGCAGCGACGCACTTAAATCAAATATCAATCATATTTCAGACGTTGCACAAACAGTCACATCTGCAGGTGAACTTGCCAATAATCTCGAAAAAAACTCACACAACATTAATGTGGTTGTTGACGTAATCAGAGAAATCGCGGAGCAAACGAATCTATTAGCATTAAATGCTGCTATTGAAGCTGCTCGTGCAGGTGCTCAGGGACGTGGTTTTGCTGTTGTTGCGGATGAAGTCCGCTCACTGGCCCAACGCACCCAAGATTCAACCACGCAAATTGTTGAAATCGTCAACGACCTACAAACCAAGTCGAAGGAAACCGGCGTGGCAACCAAGAGCTGTGAGCAGGGTATTGCACTTTGCGTTGAGCAATCAGAAGTCGCCGGCAATATGATCCATCAAATTGAATCTCAAATTGATAGCATCGCAGCCATGAGTACACAGATCGCGTCAGCTTGTCATCAGCAATCTGTGGTTTCAGAGGAGCTGAACAAAAATATCGAGACTATCAATTACTCGGCTGTTGAAATGACCGAAGGCGCCAACCAAACCGCGACGGCGTGTAATGAAATGAGTAAACTTGCCCACGACTTAAAGTCGCAAGTCGACAAGTTTACGCTCTAAAATACCGCCATAATGGATAAATAGCGCCTAAGCCTAGGTACGGCTAGGCGCTATATAATTGAGGCACTCTATCATCAAAAAAACAATGCTCGGTAACAGACATAGCAAAAGTTGATTGCAGCGCTCACTTTAGGACGGATTCTACAAATCTCTTAGCCGCCTCATGGTTACTATCTAGTTGCAATAGCTGCAGGTAAGTAACACGTGCATTGGTTTTATCTCCTTTAATAAGATACGCCTCAGCGAGACTGTCATAGGTATTCGCGCTTTTTGGGTGTGCCGCAACATTCAATTTGAAAAATTCAATTGCGGCGTCGTAATAACCGACTTCCAATAATTGATACCCAAAGCGATTTAGTTGGCGCTCACTTAATCCCTTCCCCGCACGAGTTTGGTGCTGATAACTTTTAATCGCAACTTCAACACCGTCAGATAAAATCGTTGCAAAAAGCAGCCGATATGGACTTAACTTGGGCGATGCTGCAGCTTTACCTGCAAGGATTTCAAGTATGCCATCAACCATCTGTGTCAATGGTGCGCCGCCTGTATTATCCAGTAAAATAATAACCGTTTTGTCCTCCAATACTCTTGCAATCTTTGCCCCAAACCCTGGGATTCCACCGCCATGGTGAACCAGCGTTTTAATTTGACTGTCATCTCCTTTGTTGGTGATTTCCCAGCCAAATCCGTAATTTCTGTGTTTGGAAGGGGTAAATAACAATCTCTTGATTTCAGGCGTTAATAGTTTATCTGTGTATAATGCACGCTCCCACTTATACATATCTTGCACCGTTGAATACATTGCGCCCGCGGAAAAAGGCACTGTCATGTCAATAAAATCGGCATGTTTGAACCCCTTTAACGTGGTATCGTAACCATTCGCTAGGCCTTTAATTACCTGCTTATGATCGGCAAATCCAGTTTCTTTCATATCTAGCGGTGCTAATATTTGCTTTTCAAGTAGTTGCCAGTAGCTGTTTCCACTCACAAGCTCAAGGATACGTCCAAGTATAGTGTAGCCGGCATTGCTGTAACGAAACGCAGAACCCGGCTCAAACAACAAGTCTCCTGAGCAAAAATGGTCGATAAACTCATCGCGATTATAAGGGTTGTGACTTTGCACCTGACGAAATTCGGGGTGTTGAAACACATCTGGTAAGCCTGACGTGTGATTAAGTAACTGCCTTATGGTAATTTGGCCTCCCGTATCCTTTCGGTATGTGGGTAAATAGCTGGAAATGTTGGCATCAAGCTCAATCTTTCCTTTCTCAACCTGTTGTAATACCAAAAGTGCCGTAAACTGCTTGGTCACTGATGCTAGCTTAAATTTAGTGTTGGGTTGATTTGCTATTTGCCACTCTACATTGGCAAATCCATAACCTTGCTGCAGTAACACCTCAGATCCTCGAGCAACCAAAGCGGCACCATCAAACTCTTTAATTTGGTGATACTGCGCGATATAGTCATCTAGTTGTTTTTGCAGTTGAGTCGTCGCCTGAGCGGGCATAGAAAACAGGCATAAAAATAACAGTAAATGGGGTAATGCTTTCATGTAAATCCTTGTTTATTGTTATGACGAGTCTTACTCTACGTATTTAATGTTGGCTTGCCAGTGGGCTTTGGTGACATTGCGTGACAGAACAATTAAAAGCATTTAAATCAATAAAATAAAAAATACAGGATTTATAACTTGCAGTATCAGTTGAATCAAAAATGGGATTTTGATGTATCTTCTCGCACCATCAGTCATCGCGATGTATCTCATGTACTGACACCGCTCGCGCATAGATTGTTGCTGAACCTGATTGAGCATGCACCTCACCTTGTGAGCCACCAGCAATTAGAACAACAAGTTTGGCTTGGTCGAGTCGTGACTCATGATGCGATTAAAAAACAAATAGCAAGGCTACGAAAGCTCCTTGAAGATGATGCCAATAAACCAGAATATATCGTGTCTGAACGCAGCTTCGGATACCGCTTTAGTGCAACCGTTAATGAGATAAATCATAAACCGCAAGCGCCAGCAGTAAAGCGATTTACGACTCTAGCCGGCGGAAGTATCGGCCTAGCTCTGGCGTGCATTATTGGTATATATCACTCCCCTTTTACCTCACCATTTTCTTCAACAAGCTATGACGCAACATTGAGCATCGCCCAACAACACTTTACCCAACAAACTTTAGAAGATAATTTACGGGCGATAGCGCTGTATCAGCAAAGCATCACTACATCACAAGATGTAGATGAGAGTTATAAGGGATTGAGTCGAGCATTATTGAGCGACTATAATTTATATAATCAGGTTGCAGACGCGCTGACAAAAAGCCGGAACAATACAGAAAAAGCACTGAATTTAACCCCCGATAGTCCGTCGGCAAAACTGCTTTTGGCTCAAGCACATACGCTTCAAGGGCATTACCAACAAGCGCAAAAAATTCTAAATGACACCGTAGCAAATACGCCTAATTGGCCTTTGTTAAAGTCACATCTTGCCGAAACCTATCTCTTGCAAGGCAATACCATTGATGCATACCCACTAGCACGCCAAGCTTATGAGGCTTCTCCCAGCGAACCCAAAGTAGTTGCTAGCTACCTCCACTGCCTGCGCAAAATGCATATGGCCAACTGGTTTAACAAGGTACTTGTCAACCCCAGTCCTGAAGTAAAGGCATCTCCTTGGATACAACTAGAACACGTCCAGTTTTTGCAGCAACAAGCGCGGCATGAACAAGCCATCCAACAACTTAATTTATTAGCCAAAGCCGCGCCAAATTCCCAGACATTAAACTGGTTCACAGCCCTTTCTTATCTAAGTAACAATCATCATGATAAAGCGAACAATGTTTTAGCGCTGACGGTTGAAAAGCACAGTAAATACGCATTATTCAGTCAATTATACTTGGCACTCCTCACTGCTAAGCATCAATCAATAAGTAAATATACCAATGATATTGCCAACCAGATAAAGACCGGCAACCAAGACCCTGAATTGGTCTTTAGCCTCGGCCTCATCAGCCTTTACCATCAGCAAAATGACAAGGCTCAGAACTATTTCAAACAAGCTATTGACCAGGGATTTAGTGACGAGTTTAGGTTTAAAGCATTGCCCTTCAACATCACGGCAGCTCAAGCTCACTTTTTAGATAACATTGTTGAGCAGCTTACTCTGACTAACTTAAAGAAAAGAATAAAGCGCACACCGAAGTAATCACTGTGCGCTGTATGCCAATAAGTTAATTGGCAGGTCTTAGCGTTTCGATTACCTGAGCATCAACCCAAAAAATATCAGCATCTCGTGAAGGTGTTGTACGGTTAAAGAACAGATATTTGCCATCGGGTGTTACACTCGCTGACGCCTCCCGCGCATTCGTGTTTACTTTGTCTCCCAAATTAATCGCTTCGCCCCAACTACCGTCTTTCAAACGAAAGCTGATATAAAGATCTGAGTTACCAAACCCTGAATCTCGAACCCCGTCCCATATAATGTAAGAATCATCGGGCGCGATAAATGGATGCGCATTATATAGACCGGTGTTAATTTCAGAACCTAATTTAACCGGTCTTTGGCGTTGACCGTCTTTCACCTCAGAGATCCTAATAACATCGCCACTTTTATAATCGTCAAACACATACGTACCACTCGCAGATGCACTTAACCGCATGATCCCCCAGCTTTCTTTATCAAACATAGGGCCTAGACTTTTGGCTTCAGACCAGCTCCCCTCTCTACGCGTCATAACATATTTCCCCATATGCATGGTCACGCCATCTGGTGCTAGTAATGGCCTGCCAACTCTTGGACCTACAGTCGTTTCATGCCACTGTTCACCTCGCTGCTCGTATGCGATCAAACTCCAACGGTTCACGTTCAGGTCCTTTCGCGTAAAATAAAAAGTTTTCATGTCGGGAGAGAAAAACGCATTGTGATCTCTGTGCTCTGTTGACACCGTGCCAAGCGCAAATACTTGAGGTGTGTCCCCAGGTGGTGTTTGGCCAAGATAAGGACCGGATGTAAGCTGCGCATAACTCTTGGCAGACATTGATATCATCAACAGCGCTAAACCAATGTTTATTTTCATTTTTATTACTCACTTTCTTCTGTTAGAGATTATTTTATGAGAGTGGGTAAGGTAACAATTTCAGCAAAATTCTCTTGAATTTCTGATGATTTATTAATGACCTTTATCTGATTTCTACCGTTTTCCTTTACGTTTAAGCTCCTCTAATCGCTCCCGCTCCGCTAAAATCATCTTTAACATCTGGATGCGAAGTTCCGCTTCTTGCTGTTTAAATTCAGAGAGCTGCTCTTCAAGCACTTTCACTTCATCTACTTTTGTTTGGTCACGATACTTTTTACTGCCTACATGTTCGATTAAAGCTTGCTGCTCATCATTAGTCGCGTCTGGGAGTTGTTCGACCCGTAAAAAACGCTGCTCTTGGGACTGCATTAGCTTATTAATTCTCTCTTGGAGCTTACGAATTTGCGCTTGAATGAGGTCCATTGCCTTTTCTAAGTTTTCATAATCCTCTTTAAATACAGGGTTATCTTCCTTATAACCAGCCGCTTCGTCATCGAGTTCTTTGGAAAGCATCGCGGGTACCTCTTGCTTTTCCTCCACACCGCTTTGGGATTGCGATTCTAACTGGTTGGAAGCAGCTTGAGCCGAGCCCTGTGATTTCAACTCAGCCAGTTGCTTTAACGGTGATAAGCCACCTTGATGTATTTGAATATCCATTTTCACTCCTTGGGATAGACACTGATTGTTATACATATCGGAAAAGCTGGAAAAAACTTAATTAAATTTATGTTGTGCGTTCCTAATTTCGTTTCCGCTGTCTTCAAACTGACATCAACTCGCGACCAATTTGTCATAAATACCAGCAAAAATACTCGATAAGCTAACTCGGCTAGGAAGTATGTTGGTATAGCCTCTTTTTTTCGCGGGAGCGTTATGGAAAACAAGCAAATTGCAGTGGTAACTGGTGCCTTTGGTGGGATTGGTTCTGCTATTACGAAAACACTCATTGAAAAAGATTTTTTTGTTATAGCGATAGCAAGCGAAAGGCGTAATGAGGCCGACTTTGATCTCTGGCTTAACACGCTACAAATAAATCCAGCTGCAGTAAAACCTTTATTCTTGGATGTGACTAACGCTGAGCAATGCCACGCAGCGATGACTCAGGTCCTACAAGAATTTGGTAATATCGATTTACTCGTAAACAACGCCGGGATCACACGCGACTCAGCGTTTAAAAAAATGACCCACGCGCAATGGAGCGAGGTGATCAACACCAATCTAAATTCCCTTTTTAATATGACCAACCCTGTCTTTGCGGCAATGTGCGCTAATAAGCAAGGTCGTATCGTTAATATCTCTAGCGTTAATGGCCTAAAAGGTCAATTTGGGCAGGTAAATTATTCCGCTGCGAAAGCGGGCATGATTGGGTTTACTAAAGCGCTAGCCTATGAAGGTGCGAGAAGCGGTGTCACCGTCAATGCAGTAGCTCCAGGCTACACGGAAACGCCTATGGTAAGCGCCATGCGTGAAGACGTATTAAATAGCATAAAAGCACAAGTACCGATGCAACGTTTAGCCACGCCTGACGAAGTTGCAGCCGCAGTTGCTTACTTAGCATCAAATGCAGCCGGTTACATTACTGGGGAAACCCTGTCGCTCAATGGCGGCTTATATATGCAATAACCTAAATAACCTCAGGTTAAATACCACCGAGGGAGCGAGCTGTATCTGATGTTCGGTGGTGCTAACTGATCACTATCATCCATTGTGTTAATTTAATCGATAACAAGGAAAAGACCATGTACAGCGATTTATTCAAAACATTCAACGAACAAACTGAGCAATTCTTTACACCAGCGGTACAGTTTAACCAAATCGTAGCAAAAAACATCGAAGCACTCTCAAAAATTCAGCTGCACTCGGCTGAACAGATCACTAAAACATCCATTGAGCAGCTAAAGCAAGCGACTGAAATCAAAGATGCAAAATCTATGATGGATTTTAACGCAAGTCAGTTGAACGCGTTAAACGCTCTAAGCCAACAGATGATCCAAGATGGTCAAAAGCTTTCTCAATTAGGTCAAGAATTTAAAGACAGCTTAGAATCTCTTGGCAAAGAAACCCTAAAAACCGCGAAAGCGCAATAACCTGCAATTTTGGGCGACTTAGGTCGCCTTACCCGTTCAAACAACACAAAGGATCTACCTGTATGGGCACTCAAGAAAATATTGAGCAAGGGTTAACTGCGTGGTGGCAATATAACCAAGAATTGTGGCAGCTCGCAGCGACACATTTTGGTAAAGAGAATCCATTACAAAATGCATTAAATGAGCAAAACCAAGCCGACTTACAAAGCTGGCTCAGTGCACTCAATCAGCAACCGGAAACCTTTATTAAACAGCAAAATGCGTGGTGGCAGACTCAGTTTGCAATTTTTCAAAACAGTTTTATGCCACAAACTACCGATGATAAAGAAGACATTATTAGCCCAGAACGTGGAGACAAACGCTTTGTAGACCCTGATTGGCAAGAAAATCCTTGGTTTAACTACCTTAAACAAAGCTATCTTTGGTTTGGACAATCACTACAAAACACCATTGAAAATACTCCAGGCCTCGACCCAAAACTTAAAGAGCGATTAGCGTTTTTTGCAAGACAGTCCGTTAATTCAGTATCACCGAGCAACTTTGTTTCAACCAACCCTGAATTACTTAAGCTGACGTTAGAAAGTAACGGACAAAATCTATTCGATGGACTGGCGCGCTTAAAAAAAGATTTAGCCAAAAGTACTGAAATGCTCCGAGTCAGCATGACCAATGAAAATGCGTATACACTCGGGGAAGACCTAGCTTGTACACCGGGTAGAGTGGTATTTCAAAACCACTTGTTTGAATTGATCCAATATCATCCGACTACGGAGCAAGTACACAAGACTCCCCTGCTTATCGTGCCGCCATTTGTTAATAAATACTATATTTTGGACTTGAGAGCAGATAACTCCATGGTTAAATGGGCACTTGAACAAGGCTATACCGTGTTAATGATGTCATGGAAAAACCCAGATCCAAGCATGGCAAATATTGCGTTTGACGACTACGTCGTAGACGGTGTGTTATGTGCTTTAGAGCAAACTGAAAAACAAACAGGCGAAACACAAATCCATACTGTGGGTTATTGTATCGGCGGTACTCTACTCACCACATGTATGGCCTATATTGCTGCTAAGCGCATGAAACAAAGAGTAAAAAGTGCAACCTTGCTGACCACAATTTTAGATTTCTCGCAGCCAGGTGAACTTGGCGCATTTATCAATGAGCCCACCATTAATGCGCTAGAACAGTATAATAATCAAAATGGCGTGATGTCAGGGCATCTGCTCGGTACTTCTTTTAGTATGCTGAGAGAAAACAGCTTGTATTGGAATTACTTCGTTAATAACTACCTCAAAGGCAAAGCGCCCGCCGACTTAGATTTACTCTATTGGAATAGTGATAGTACAAATCTAACAGCGGCCTGTCACAACTTTATTTTACGGGACTTATATCTCAATAATCAGCTTATTGAAGACAAATCTGTCAGTATTCGTGGCACTAAAATTGACCTCAGTAAAGTAAAGCAACCTGTCTACTTCCTCTCTACCCGTGACGATCATATTGCGCTGTGGCAAGGCACTTTTGAGGGGGCTAAAAAGCTCAGCAGCCCGCTCACCTTTGTGCTTGGTGAGTCTGGCCATATTGCCGGAGTGGTCAACCCGCCAAGTGCAAACAAATATGGTTATTGGTTTGATGGACAAGACCACGAGAACCCCGCCCAGTGGCTTGCCTCGGCAAAGCATGAAAGCGGGTCATGGTGGTCGCATTGGGCACAGTGGTTACATCAAATAAACCCAGAGCAAGTTCCAGCCCGTGCCGCGCAAAGTGATGAACAACCGGGGATTTACGATGCCCCCGGAGAATACGTCAAACAGAGTATTTAACCTGAACTGCGGATAATTAATGCCTTTCTAGCAGCCAGTTTTAGCGCTAACTGCGTTGAATTCACTTCCAATAGCCAGCTATTGGTGCGTAAATTCGCCTTGCCT